>NZ_JANDMF010000084.1:0-10207 GCF_031626875.1 Clostridium sp. SHJSY1 | reverse complement strand
AAGAATTGCTGGTTTTTAACTTATATAATCTGTTCAATTTTCAAAGACCAATTTGTTTGCCGCCCTCAAGCGACTTTATTATCTTATCACCTTATTCTACACATGTCAACAAGTTTTTTATTTATTTTTTAAAACTTGATTGGCTGCGCTCCTTGGCGACGTATTTTATCTTACCATATATATTGCTTGTCCCCTTGAAAATACATTCTATTTATAGAAATAATTCTTCAAATTCTTTTTTATTCTCATTATTACATCAAATTGCTTATATTGACACACTAGGAATAGTTTTTATCACTTTCAGCAAATTTTTCTCTTATAACATATAATATAGCGAAGGATGATATCAATAACACACTTCGCTATATCACTCACTTAAAAGTTTTTGCCCTTATTAATAACAATTGGATATAAATCAGACCCTTTATAAATTTCAGCCTCTCCAATTTTAGCCCACTTATCTGCTATAACATTGCATAGTTTAGCTTGTCTACCTATTCTACTATTCTGTAAAATTATACAATCTTCTACTTTAGCACCTTCTTCTATATGCACTCGTCTCCCTATTATTGAATTTTTAACATCTCCTCCTATATAGCATCCATTTGCTATTATAGAATTTTTAACATTACTATTATTCCCATATTGAGTTGGTGCTTCATCTTTAGTTTTTGTGAAAATAGGTTTTCCTTGATAAAATAGTTCATTACTAATTTTCTTTTTTAGCAAACTCATATTAGCTACATAATAACTATTCAAAGAGTTAATACATGCAAGGTATCCTTTAAATTCATAGCATCTAACATTAAGTTTATCTAAATTAGAACTTATAAATTGCTTTATCTTCCTATACATTCCACTTCTTATACTCTCTAATACTATATCTATAAACAAATCAGTAGACATTATATACATTTCCATATCTATGTTTGAATGATTCTCTCTCCCTATATTTTCGCCTACTGACACTAATTTTCTATTTTCATTAATATTTAAAACATTACATCCAATGAAATATTTATCAGCATTATTAATATTTTTATATATCATAGTTATATCATTTCCTGATTTCTTATGTTCTTCTAAAACCTTTTTATAATCTATATTACATATCATATATGATGATGCCATAATGATATATTCTTTTTTACTATACTTAATAAAGTCTATATTATCTGCAAAATTATGAACATCATCAAATGCTGGATCTTCATATCCAAAATTGAACACTCTTAATCCATCTCTTTTTCTGTGCAAATCCCAAGGCCTTCCATTCCTTAAATGATCCATAAGAGCTCTTGATTTATTCTTAGCAAAAATACCTATACATTCTATTCCTGAGTTAGTCATATTAGAAAGTACAAAATCAATAATTCTATATCTTGCTGCAATTGGCACTGCTGCAAGTGGCCTATTACTAACTAGTTCTCCCATCTTACTCTCATTTTCATCTAAGTTGATTATTCCCATACAACTATTCACTTGTATATCCCCCTTTTTTGCATACAGATTCTATTTTAAATTGTAGTGCATACTTCAACAAACCCGTGTGGTCTAACCTCTTCCTTCCAACCTACTACAGTAATTTCTTCTCCATTTCCTACTCTTGATTCATTGCTTATAAAAGCCTCACTTCCTACAATTGCCTTATTAATAATTACATTGTCCCCAATATCTACATTAGGCATTACTACAGAATCTATTACTATTGAATTCTTTCCAACTTTTACCCCTTGAAATATTATTGAATTGCTTACTTTTCCCTCTATAGAACATCCTTCTACCAAAAGAGAATTCTTTACAGATGCTTCTTCCCCTATATATTGTGCTGGGCTACTATGATTTACCGAATAGATTTTCCAATCTTCATCATATAAATCTAATTTATTGTCTTTTGAAAGCAAATCCATATTAGCTTGCCACAAACTGTCTATTGTTCCAACATCTTTCCAGTATCCTTTAAATGGATAGGCAACCATCCTATTTTCTTCATTGATCATTTTTGGTATTATATTCTTTCCAAAATCATTACTAGAGAACTCATCTTCTTCATCTTCCTTTAAATATTTCTTTAAAGTTTTCCAATTGAAAATATAAATTCCCATAGAAGCTAAATTTCCTTTTGGATTCCTTGGCTTCTCTTCAAATTCATAAATTGATAAATCTTCTCTGGTGTTCATTATTCCAAATCTACTTGCTTCTTCTTTAGGCACTTCTATTACTGCAATTGTTGCTTCTGCCTCTTTTTGTTTATGAAAAGCTAACATCTCATTATAATCCATCTTGTATATGTGATCCCCTGAAAGAATCAAAACATACTCTGGATCATACCTTTCTATAAATTCAATGTTTTGATAGATAGCATTTGCAGTTCCTTTATACCAATTGCCTCCCTTTTCTTTTTGATATGGAGGTAACACACTTACTCCTCCATCTCTCCTATCTAAGTCCCAAGGGTTCCCTATCCCAATATGAGTATTTAACTCTAAAGGTTTATACTGTGTTAATACACCTACATTATAAATTCCTGAATTAGAACAATTACTTAGTGTAAAATCAATAATTCTGTATTTTCCACCAAATGGAACTGCAGGTTTAGCTATGTGTTTAGTTAAAATTCCTAACCTAGACCCCTGTCCTCCTGCTAATATCATAGCAACAATCTCATTTTTACTCACAAGCAATATCTCCTCTCCTATGTTCTACTTCTAATACGATATGTTCCCTCATGGAAAAATATACATAATTTTTGTTAATTTCCATAAAAAAAGAAGCCCCTTTGGAGCTTCTTGAAAATTTTAAATCTCTTCTAAAATTTTATAACCCTTATTTTTAACTTTAACATTATACCGTTTTCCTTCTTCTTTATTTAATATTTCTTGTTCTATAATATCCTTTAGATTATAATTTATATTTTCCTTAATTTTTATAGTTTTATCTTCTTGCGAATTATTTAATATTATTAAGATACTTTTATTTTTGTATGTTCTCTTAATAATGACAATATCATTTTCTCCTTGTTCAATATTAAAATCACCTTTTAATAAAATATCATTCTTCTTTCTTAAGGATATTAATTTTTTATACGTCTCATAAACCTTTTTATTCTCTTTTCCCCAAGGATATGGCTTTCTATTACTTGGATCACGTCCTCCAAGTAGTCCTGCTTCATCTCCATAATATATTAGAGGAACTCCAGGAAATGTCATTTGAATCACTGTAGCAAATTCTAATAATTCAATATCTTTGTCTAATATAGTAAGTAATCTTTCTGTATCATGATTTCCTAGCAAGTTCATTGTGTTATAAAAATTATCTCTAGGATAGTTTTCATATAAACTATAAACTCTACTAATAAATTCTGATCCTCCTATTTCACCTTTTGTGTATTTTAATATATAATCTCTAAGAGGGTAATTGGTAACTGAATCTAATTCTTTACCAAATAAATATTCACGTCTTTCTGAATAACTTACTTTATTTGAAGCATCTTCCCATACTTCTCCTACTAATATACTTTCACCATCTACTTCTCTTATCCTCTTCTTTAACATTTTTATAAATTTATCAGGTAATTCATCTGCAACATCTAGTCTCCATCCACTTGCTCCAAGTTTAATCCATTTTGCAACTATTGAGTTTTCCCCTGTTACTATATAGTTTAAATATGATGGATTTAACTCATCTACATTAGGCTGGTTATCAAATCCCCACCAACAATCATAACTATCAGGATAATCCTTAAATCTGAACCAGCTATAATACGGTGACTCTTTAGATTGATATGCACCTACTGTATTGTAATTACCGAATTTATTAAAATACTTACTATCCGCTCCAATATGACTAAACACACCATCTAAAATGACTTTTATTCCATGTTCCTTAGCCTTAATACATAACTCTTTAAAATCCTCTTCACTCCCAAGCATACTATCTATCTTTTCATAATCTCCAACATCATATTTATGACAGCTTGCTGATTCAAAAATAGGATTAAAATATAAAATTGTTACTCCCAAATCTTCTAGATATTGAAGTTTCTCTATTACTCCTTGAAGATTCCCACCATAAAAATCCCACCTAAGGACGTTGCCTTTGCTATCTTTTATATACATAGGTTCATCATTCCAACTTGAGTATATAAAACTATTTTCTTTTCTACTATTAATTCTTCCATCTTTATTTCCATTGCAAAATCTATCTGCAAAGATTTGATAAATTATGCCCTCTTGAAACCATTCAGGAATATATGATTCTTCATAAACTGTTATCTGGTATGGAATTGGATTTTCATGATATACTCTTCCTTCTCCACCAAGAACATATTCATTATTTCCATAATAAAAATATCTTTCATCCTTTTTTAATGAAAAATAATATCTGTTCATACCGATAAGCCTTGATGTATCTAATCTAGTAGAAAATAATGCTCTATTACCGCTATCTCCTTCCCAATTCATTTTAATAAAAGATTTTTCTCCTGAAAAATTGATTAAATTTAAATATACTTCTACACCTTTATCTACTAAAATCTTTAAATTTATTTTTGTTCCTATAGGCACTGCTCCAAATGGACTTCTATATTGATCTTTATGGGAATTATGGAAGGCAAAATCATACTCCATAAAATAATCCTCCTTACAAGTTCTTATAGATTAATTCTGAACCCCATATTCCTGTAGCATATTGCTGAATAGTTCTATCAGATGAAAACACACCTGAATGTGCAATATTTATACCACAGATTTCTTGCCATTTGTGCATATTTTTATACATTTCATTTATTTTACTTTGAGCATTTACATACGAATCAAAATCTTTAAGAACAAAAAATTCATCATTGTAAGTTATAAGATTTTCATAAATACTCTTAAATCTATCTCTATCTTTATTATACGTACCATTAATTAAATCATTAACAACTCTATTTATCCTCTTATTTTCATTACAAATATCTATAGAACAATATCCACCATTTTGAAGGTAATTTAAAACTTCCCTTGCTGTCATTCCAAAAATCACAATATTATCTGGTCCAACTTCATCACTTATTTCTATATTAGCACCATCTAATGTCGCTATAGTAACAGCTCCATTCATCATAAACTTCATATTTGATGTTCCTGATGCTTCCTTTGTAGTTGTAGATATTTGCTCACTTACATCTGTTGCTGGAATTATATCTTCTGCTAAAGATACTCTATAATTATCCATAAAAACTACTTTTATTTTATCATTTACCCTTGGATCATTATTTACCGTATCTGCAATACAATTTATTAACTCAATAATATTTTTTGCTAAATAGTATCCTGGGGCTGCTTTTCCAGCAAATATAAAAGTTCTAGGTTCTATTTCCATATTAGGATTCTCTTTTAAATGATTATATAAATCCATGATTCTTAAACAATTTAATGTTTGCCTCTTGTAAGCATGAATTCTTTTTACTTGAACATCAAAAATAGATGATGGATTTATTACCACTCCACTTCTCTTATATATTTTTTCTGCAAGTTTTTCTTTATTCATCTTTTTAACTCTATATAATTCTTCTTGAACACCTTTTTCATGAGCATGCTTTTCAAAATAAATTAAATCTGTTGGATGTTTAATAAAACTTTCTCCTATTGTCTCCATAAGAAGATTTGACAAACCTTGATTACTCTTTAATAACCATCTTCTATGAGTTATTCCATTAGTTTTATTATTAAACTTATTAGGATACAAGTAGTATAAATCTCTCATCTCTTCTTTCTTTAATATATCAGTATGAAGTTTTGCTACCCCATTAACACTATGACTTCCAACAACAGCCAAATTAGCCATCCTTATTTGACCATCAGCAAGTATAGACATTCTAGATATTTTATCCCATTGATCTATATACTTATTCCAAAGTTCTTCACAATACTTTTTATTAATTTCCTCAACAATCATATATATTCGTGGCAATAAGTGTTTGAACATCTCTATAGGCCACTTTTCTAATGCTTCAGCCAATATTGTATGATTGGTGTAAGAAATAGTATTGGTTGTTATTCTCCACGCTTCTTCCCAAGAAATATTTTCTTCATCTAATAAGATTCTCATAAGTTCTGGAATTGCTAATGTTGGGTGAGTATCATTAATATGAACAGCTATTTTTTCATCAAGTAAAAGTATATTACCTCCATGCTTTCTAAAGTGCCTAATTATACTTTGCATTCCTGCAGAAACGAAGAAGTATTGTTGCTTAAGCCTTAATATCTTTCCTTCATAAAAAGAATCCTCTGGATATAATACTTGTGATATAGCTTCTACTGAATTTTTATATTCTATAGCTTTTAAAAATTCTCCTCTGCTAAAAGATGAATAATCAAACTCATTTGAAACAGTTTCCGCACTCCAAAGTCTTAATGTATTGGCTACATCATTTTCATATCCTACAATAGGAGTATCATATGGCACTGCTAGTACTGGTTCAAAATTAACATGTGTAAAAGTTAGATTTCCATTTAACTCTTGCACCTTTACTTCCCCACCAAATTTAACTATTTCAGCTTTATCTGGTTTTCTTCTTTCCCACACATTTCCTTCCCTTAACCAATTGTCTGATACCTCCACTTGCTTACCATTTATTATTTTTTGTTCAAAAAATCCATATTTATATCTTATTCCACATCCATGACCTGCTATATTTAAAGAAGCCATAGAATCTAGAAAACAAGCAGCTAATCTACCAAGCCCACCATTACCAAGTCCTTGGTCTTGTTCAAGGTCTTCAAGTTCTCTCAAATCAATATTGAAGTCTGCCAAAGCTTCTTTACAAACCTGCATTATTCCAAGATTCATCAAGACATCTCCAAGTAGTCTACCTAATAAAAATTCCATAGAAAAATAGTATACTTGCTTTTCGCCTGAAATGTTATATTTCTTATTGGTATTCATCCATAACCTAATTACATAATCTCTTATCAAGCTTCCCAAGGCTTCATATTTTTGTTGATTATTTCCTTCTTCTATTTCTTCTCCATGTAAATTCTTATATTTATTTTCGTAAGCCTTTTTAAAAGTCTCTTTATCTAAAGTCAGCATACTAATCCCCTCCTATGACTATGCTTAGATGACTTGACAATATAATGCATAATATTCATCTGCTGATTTTTCTAAACTATAGTCTGAATTTATAGCCTGTTCAACTATAGATTTCCAGCACTCCTTATCTTTATATATCTCCAAAGCATATTCAATTATCATCAAAAGTTCATTTGCATTAAAATTGCTAAAACTAAATCCATTCCCTTTTCCACTGTACTTGTTATATGGTAAAATAGTATCCTTTAATCCTCCAGTTTCTCTACCTATAGGAATAGTCCCATACCTCAATGCAATAAGTTGCCCAAGTCCACATGGTTCCAAAAGAGAAGGCTTTAAAAGAATATCACAACTTGCATATATTTTGTGAGCAAGTTCCCTATCATACTTAATATTGGTTGATACTTTATCCTTATATCTTGTTTGCAATCCTTTAAAATGCTCTTCATATTGTTTATCACCAGTTCCTAATATTACAAGTTGAATATTATACTGAAGCAACTTATCAGCTATATTTATAATTAATTCTAACCCTTTTTGGTTATTTAACTTTGATACTAACCCTAGCATAGGTATGTCTTTACTAACTGGTAATGAAAGATCTTTTTGTAATTCTATTTTATTTGCTTGTTTATCTTCTATTGTGTCATTCAAAAAAGCTTTATATATATATTGATCTTTAGTTGGATTAAATTCTTCATAATCAAGTCCATTTAGAACACCTTTCATATTAAAAGCTTTTTCTCTTAACAATCCATCTAATTTTTCTCCATATTGTGGAGTTTTAACTTCATCAGCATAAGTATTACTTACAGTAGTAATTTTATCTGCAAAGTTAATTCCACCTTTCATAAAGCTTACTCCTCCATAAAACTCAAGACTACCATTATAGAAAAGTTCCATATCCAAATCAAATAAATCTAATAAAATATCTGGTGAGAAAACTCCCTTAAACATCATATTATGAAACGAAAATACAGTCTTTATATTTTTATAATCTTCTCTATCAAAATAATCATTTTTTAATAATACTGGTACCATACCTGTTTGCCAGTCATTACAATGAATAATATCTGGCTTCCACTCTAATTCATTAATTAATTCTAAAATAGCTCTATTAAAATAAGCAAATCTTTCATCATCATCATCATAACCATATAATTCAGCCCTATTAAAGTAATATTCATTATCTATAAGATAGTGTGTTACATTATCTTTGACATATTTAAATATTCCACAATATTGATTTCTCCACCCAACCTTAACCATAAACCACTTTACAAATTTTAATTCCTCTATCAAATTGAGATTTATATTCTTATATTTAGGAATAACTACTCTAACATCAATGTCTTTTTTTCTTAATGCTTTTGACAAAGCTCCAATTGCATAACCAAGTCCTCCCTCCCCTGTTAAAGGATATGCTTCTGAAGCTGCTAACAATACCTTCATAAAAAACCCCTCCCTCTTGGCATCTTTATCAAATTTAGCCTTAATCCTAATTACCATATGTAGTATCCTAATATTTACTCCAAATGGATAACTGATTATCTTTATAAAATCCTCCCCTCTATTACAATTTTTCTATAATCTATTCATAATATATTTATTTATTATTTTCTTATTTATTCTTTGTTTTTAATGTAAAAAACACAGAGATATAAAATCTCTGTGTTAAAAAATTGTTATTATTCTATTTGCTAATATAATTCTGTCAAATTTTCACTTTCTCTATTTAAAACTCTCTCAAATATAAAATGCACAATCATAGCTACTATTATAGCAGTTACTAAATCAAAAACTACAGTTAATATAAATGTTAATAACATTTCAACCATGTCAGATTTACTAGATAAAATAATTTTTTTGACTGCACTTATCTCACTCATATTATATGAAACTACTGCCAATATACCTCCTAAAACAGTTAATGGTATATATTGTATGAATGGCATAAGTATCTTCATTATTAAAAGCAAAACAATAGCACTTACAACTCCTGCTATAGGAGTTCGTCCACCATTTTTTACATTAGCTGCTGTTCTTGCAATTGCTCCTGTTGCAGGTATCCCTCCAAACATAGCCGAAAATATATTAGCTAGGCCTTGTCCAACTAATTCTGTATTAGAATCATGTTTCTTATCAATCATTCCATCTGCAACTACCGCTGATAACAAAGATTCTATTGCTGCTAAAAATGCAATTGTTATGGCTGGTACAATTAATGATACTATCTTCTCTCCCCCCATATAAGGCACACTTGGAAAAGGTATTTGTGATGAAATTTCTCCAAATTGTTTTCCTATTGTATTTACAGGTAATTTGAATATGGCAGAAGTTAATGAAATTACTATCAAAGCCACTAAAGATCCTGGAATTTTACTATTTAATTTAGATGTCAATATTATTATTAAAATAGATGTAATCCCCAATATTAACGCCCATATATTTAATGAATTCATATTAGTTAAGTAAACCTTCCATTTATCTAAAAATTCAGATGGTACATTAGATATATCTAATCCAAATAAATCTTTTACTTGTGTTGAAAATAATGTTACAGCAATCCCTGCTGTAAAACCAACTGTCACAGTTCTTGGAATATACTTTATTAAATTTCCTAATTGAAGCAATCCAAATATTATTAATATGATTCCGGCCATTAGTGTTGATATTATTAATCCATCTATTCCGTATTTTTCTATAATTCCATACACTATCACTACAAATGCACCAGTTGGTCCTCCAATTTGAACTCTACTTCCTCCAAATATTGAAATAAACAACCCTGCTACTATAGCTGTTATAAGACCTTTTTCAGGGGTAACACCAGATGATATTCCTAATGCTACTGATAGTGGTAATGCAATAATTGCAACTACTATTCCTGCTATCATATCCCTCAAAAATTGTTCTTTTGTTAATTCTTTATCTCTGTGCTTAATTATAGAGAATAATTTAGGTTTCCTTAGTATATTTAGTTTTTTCATTATATTTCCCCCACTCTTTGTGATTTGCACGAAAAAAAAGGATAGCATTTACTATCCTTTTCAAATTACCTGGCAACGTCTTACTCTCCCACACAGTCTCCCATGCAGTACCATCAGCGCTGTAGAGCTTAACTTTCCTG
>NZ_JANDMF010000083.1:0-10923 GCF_031626875.1 Clostridium sp. SHJSY1 | reverse complement strand
TTAATCTACTCAAAAAACTTACTCTAAAAGAATTGCTGGTTTTTAACTTATATAATCTGTTCAATTTTCAAAGACCACTATGCTTGTCTCACAAGCGACTTCCTTATATTATCACTATTTTTGATACATGTCAACACTTTTTTTGTTTATTCATTTTAATTTGTGTTTTTCTGCACTGCCTTAGCAACGAATATTATCTTAACATATATTTTCCTCTGTCTATTATGATAATCCTCCATTTTACATAATTATTCCTTAAAATCTTTTTAATACTCTAAGTTTCATAAACTTTCACGTATTGACACACCTGGATTAGTTTCATAGTTTTTTTTAATATTTACTTATTATTAAAAAAAACATAACTAAAAAAATAAAATTCTAGTTATGTTTAAAAATATGATATTTAATTATTGTATGATAAATAACCATTTATAAAATTATTTATTTCTCCATCCATAACTGCTGTTACATTTGAAGTTTCTATATTGGTTCTATGATCCTTAACCATACTATATGGATGGAATACATAAGATCTAATTTGACTTCCCCATCCCATATCTTTGAGTTCTCCTGTCAAATCTTCAATCTTTTCTTTATGAGCTCTTTCCTTCAATTCTATAAGTTTAGACTTTAACATGGACATAGCAGTATCTCTATTGGAAAATTGACTTCTTTCATTTTGGCATTGTACTACTATTCCAGTTGGAATATGAGTTATTCTAATAGCAGATTCTGTTTTATTAACATGTTGTCCACCTGCTCCACTAGCTCTGTAAGTGTCAACTTTTAAATCTTCTGACCTAATATCTATATCTTGATCTTTTGTAAGTTCTGGCAATACTTCTACTGATGCAAATGAAGTTTGTCTTTTTCCATTTGCATTAAAGGGAGATATCCTAACTAATCTGTGAATTCCTTTTTCAGTTTTTAAGTACCCATAAGCATGTTCACCCTTTATGCTTAATGTTACACTTTTAATTCCCGCTTCTTCTCCATATATTAAGTCTAAAGTTTCTACTTTGTATCCCTTTTTATCACACCATCTAGTGTACATTCTAAGTAGCATTTCAGTCCAGTCATTTGCATCAGACCCTCCCACTCCTGCATGTAAAGTCAATATAACATCATTATTATCATATTTTCCTGAAAGCAAAAGTTCTATCCTATAATCAGAAATTTCTTTTTCTAAAGTTCTAATCTCATCTATTATCTCTTTAGCAGATTCTACATCATCTTCATCCATCAATTCTTTTAATACTTCTACATCTTCAACTCTTGCAACTAAATTATTATGTCTGTCTAATTTATCCTTCAATCTTTTACTTTCTTTAGTTACATGTTCTGCCCTTTTAATATCTTCCCAAAAGTCCTTTTCTTGCATCTGAAGATCTAATTCATCAATCTTTTTTTCTAATGCTTCCTTGTCAAAGGGAAGCCCCCATTTCTTTTATATTTTCCTTTATTCCTGGAAGCTTACTCATCTCTTTTTCTAAATCAATTAACATAATAAATTCACCTCTTATTGATTAGAGGTTAACCAAATTTAGGTTAACCTCTATTACTTATTATACTTCCCTGCCACAGCAGTTTTTATACTTTTTACCACTTCCACAAGGACATGGATCATTTCTTCCTATTTCTACTTGTTTTCTTACAGGTTCTCTCTTTGTTGACATTGATTCACCATCATCTGCACCAGCATGTGTTGCACCTGTTTCTTGAACAACTCTTTCCCTTTCTGGAGCTCTTTCCATTTGAACATGGAAGATATACTTAACTGTATCAGTTTTAATGTTTTCAATCATTTCTTCAAACATTTCACTACCTTCCATTTGGTATGCTTGAACTGGATCTATTTGTTTATATGCTTTAAGTCCCATACCTTGCTTTAAATGATCCATATTATCTATATGATCCATCCACTTTGTATCAACATTTCTAAGAAGAATTACTCTTTCAATCTCTCTCATTCTTTCAGAACCAAATTCATTTTCTTTTCCTTCATATATTTCATTAGCAATTGAAATATATTTATCTATAACTTCTTCATTTGAAAGTTCTATAAGTTCTTCTATATTTACCTTATTAGCTGGTATACATATATCATTAAGATAAGCTACAAGTTTCTTAATTTCAGCCTCTAAGTCTTCTGAACTTTCTTCTACACCATTTAAATGTATATTTACTGCATTAGTTATAACTTCTTTAGTCATACCTAATATTTGATCCTTTATTTCTTCTCCTTCAAGAACTTGTGCTCTTTGTCTATAAATAACTTCTCTTTGTACATTCATAACATCATCATACCCTAATAATGTCTTTCTTATATTGAAGTTATTACCTTCAACTTTCTTTTGAGCATTCTCAATTTGTCTGGTTATAATTTTATTTTCTATAGCATCATCTTCCTCTAAGCCTATTTTTTCAACAATGCTTTGGATTCTATCTGTACCAAACCTTCTCATTAGTTCATCTTCTAATGAGATATAGAATTGTGATGAACCTGGGTCCCCTTGTCTACCAGAACGACCTCTTAACTGATTATCTATTCTTCTTGACTCATGTCTTTCAGTACCTATAATCTTAAGTCCGCCAACTTCTACAACACCTTCTCCAAGTTTAATATCAGTACCTCTACCAGCCATATTAGTTGCTATTGTAACCATCCCAAGTTCACCAGCATGAGTAATTATCTCTGCTTCTTGTTCATGATACTTTGCATTTAATACTTGATGAGGGATTCCTTTTTTCTTTAATACTTTAGATAACTGTTCTGATTTTTCTATACTTACAGTACCTACAAGAATAGGTTGCCCCGTTTTGTGAGTCTCTTCTATTTCATTTGCTATAGCATTAAACTTTCCTTTTTCATTTAAATAGATTATATCAGACTTATCTACTCTTTGAATTTCTCTATGTGTAGGAACAAGAATAACATCTAATCCATAAATTTCTTGGAATTCACTAGCTTCTGTCAACGCAGTACCAGTCATACCCGAAAGCTTTTTATACATTCTAAAATAGTTTTGGAATGTTATAGTTGCAAGTGTCTTAGATTCTCTAGCAATCTTAACACCTTCTTTAGCTTCTATAGCTTGATGAAGTCCATCTGAATACCTTCTACCTTCCATAAGCCTTCCTGTAAATTCATCAACTATTACAACTTCACCATCTTTAACCATATAATCTTTATCTTTTTTCATAGTAACATTAGCTTTTAATGCTTGTGTTACATAATGTTGTAAAGACATATTATCTGCATCAGCATAATTTTCAACATTGAATGTTTTCTCTGCTTTAACTATACCTGAATCTGTTAGCATTGCAGCCTTTGCTTCTTCATCAATAGTATAGTCTTCTTCAGCTTTTAAAGTTTTAACAAAATAATCTGCTACTTTGTAAAACTCTGTAGACTTCTCCCCTGCTCCTGAAATTATAAGAGGAGTTCTAGCTTCATCTATAAGTATAGAGTCAACTTCATCCACTATGCAAAAATTAAGTGGTTTTTGAACTCTTTCTTCTTTATAGATAACCATATTATCTCTTAAATAATCAAATCCGAACTCATTATTTGTACCATAAGTTATATCTGAACCATAAGCCTCTCTTCTTTGGTCATTTGTTAACCCATGAACAATAACTCCTGTTGAAAGTCCTAAAAATCCATATAATTGTCCCATCCACTCTCTATCTCTAGATGCAAGATAGTCATTTACTGTTATTACATGAACACCTTTTCCACTTAAGGCATTTAAATATGCAGGTAAAGTAGCAACTAACGTTTTACCTTCACCTGTTTTCATTTCAGCTATTCTACCTTGGTGTAATACTGTTCCTCCTATTATTTGCTCTTTATAATGTTTCATACCTAGAACTCTACCTGAAGCTTCTCTAACTACAGCAAAAGCTTCAACTAATATATCATCTAATGTTTCTCCATCTTGAAGCCTTTTCTTAAATTCTGTAGTCTTTGCTTTAAGTTCTTCATCTGTAAGTTTTTGCATTTCTCCATCTAAAGCTTCAACTTTATCTGCAATAGGCTTTATTTTATTTACTTCTCTTTCAGTATATGATTTAAATAAACCACCTAATAATCCCATAATTTCATCCTTTCAAAATTTATTCTATGTACTATATATCAATAAGTAAACTATGTATCTATAAATTATAACATTTTCCTTTACTTATTATCAAGAAATATAGTAATTGATTAACAAAGTTTTATAAAATAATCTAATGTTTTCCATATTATGATAACAAAAAAACCTATGGATTTCCATAGGCTTTCTTAGACTATCTATATTCTGGTTCTATCAAACCATAATTTCCATCTTTTCTCTTATAAGTAACACTAACTTTATTTGTCTCCGCATCTTGATATACAAAGAAGTTATGTCCTAATAATTCCATTTGTAATATTGCTTCGTCTATTGACATCGGTTTAACATTAAAACTTTTTGTCTTTACAACCTTTTGTTCTTCTTCATATTCATCTTTTAAATCACTTGGCTTAAATGCTGGGTATCTAAGAGATCCTCCTGAATTTTTTCTAGAAAGCTTTGTTCTTTGTTTTCTAATTTGTCTTTCTAGTTTATCTTCAACTAAATCAATAGACTTATACATATCATCAGTACTTTCCTCACTTCTTAAAATGACTCCATTGAAGGGAATAGTAACTTCTACAATTTGTCTATTTTTTTGTACACTTAATGTTACTTTAGCTTCAACTTCTGGCTCAAAATATCTATCCAGTTTAGATATTTTTTTCTGAGCAGTCTCCTTTAGTGCAGATGTTAATTGAATATTTTTTGCTAATACAGTTACTTTCATAATTCCAGCCCCTCTCGTACTTTCGAATTGTTTTCTAAACTATCATTTCCTTGTTTTACTATATTTTAACCTTAACTTAAACAAAACTCAATATTATTTTTCAGAATTGACAGAATATTATGTAATATAGCCTTTTGCATTCTTTGAATTTCTTTTATTTTCATACTATTATGACAACTGTATTCTTTAATTATTATCTATAATAACTTGAAACAAAATATTATCATCTCCAGATTATAGACATTTTAATCATTTCTCATATTTAGTTTAAAATTTTTTATAAAAAAATCCACTTACAATCTACAATAACAAAAATATTATCATAAATTATAAATGGACTTAAATTTCTTAATTAAAGTATATATAAAGCTAGCTGACCTGGTTTTTGACCCCACACTCGCCTGCTGGAACTTTTGCTACCCAGATTTAACTTCTCACTACTAATTCTCTCAGTTTTAACAACTGGCAGGACTTACTTCTATACCGCACCATGCTCCCTAGAACTTTGCCTAGCTTACGTGGATCGTTTCGCCTGCGACTAGCATCGATTTTCAACCACAGACCTAGCTTTATAATATAATTATATATAAGATTTCGCAAGAGTCAATATTTTTATCTCAATTGCTCCATTTTCTAACAACACTCTTACACCTTCATTAACAGTTGAACCAGTAGTAACAACATCATCAATTAGTATAAATCTTTTTCCTTTAACCTTATCTTTATTCTTTATTCCAAAAGCGCCACATATATTAGTAACTCTTTCTTCCTTGCTCAAAGTTTTTTGAATCTTAGTATCTTTAATCTTTTCTAATGTATCTATTACCTTAAATCCATTTCTAAATGCTATTTCTTCAGCTAAGTACTTGCATTGATTAAAACCATACTTTTTTGATCTATCTTTGCTAATAGGTATAAAAGTCAAGTAATAATTTTTATCAAAATACAATAACTTTTCTTCAATTAATTTAACTAGTATTTCTCCCGCTATAAAATCCTTATTATATTTAAAATTCAAAATTAATTCTTTTAATACTCCCTTATAATATCCAACACAAAGTTCTTCTTTTTTGCATAGTGTTATCATATCTTTACATCTATTACATAACCCTTCCGCCTCTTCTTCTTTGCATATAATACACTTAAGTTCTTTGGGATATATTACTTCTAAAATCCCCTTATATACATTTTTTAAAAATTCATAGATTTTCTTTCCCATATCCTTTTATTAAATTCCCTAGCCATATCCTTTGTAATTTCCATCTCTCTAGATATATCTTTTGAAACAAATAAGACTTCTGATTTTCCACTTTTTAATCTACTTATATTTCCACATAAGTAAATTAATTTTTTATAATTAAACTTATTACTATCTGCAAAAAGAACTACTACTTCTTCAATTTTTAATTCTTCTAAGGAAACCTCCATATAATCTGTTATTATAAATATTGCCTTATCTTTTATTTTCAAACCATTATTTATATATTTTTTTTCATCATTTTTTGAATATTTAATAACTTTTACTTTTTCCATTTTTAATTTATCTGTATAGTAATCATATGCTATATCTAATTTATCTTTATCAGGAACAAGTATTACAACTCTCTTTTTTTCATCTCTAAACCACTTAAGATAATCATATAATGCAAATGGTATATCTTTATTTAAATCAATTCTTGTTGTAATTATTCTAGGTTCAATAAAAGGTATTAATTTATCAATATTTGTTAATTGAAATTGTTCACCTATTGGAATGACTGATTCAACTGTATATAATATAGATTTGTATGATATTTCCAAAGTGTATTCATAAGCTCCTTTAAGGTTATATTTGCTCAAATGTGAATATGCAGATACATCATCAAATATGGCTAAATTATAAATTTTTTTTACCTTAGTAATATTTTTATAATTTATAAACATTATGTCACAATCACAAGAACCATCTTCTGTATATCCATAGGTAATATTTCTTTTTTTTAACTTTAATTTATCTATTAACCCCTTAATTTCTCCATTTTTACCCCAAATATAAATAACTTTCTCTTTTCGTCTAATTACATCTAATAATATATCCTCAAACAGCAAGGATGAATTGAATGGTATTGTAAGGATAGATAAACTCTTTATATTTTTCTTATACCAAGAATTAATTTTTTTCATTCCATAATCTAATTCTTCACAAACTCTCTTATCTCTTTTATCCATACATACTCCTCCAAATTAACTTATAGCATCATTACTTAATAAATCTTTAATTCTGAGTTCCAATGTAGAGTATCTCTCCATACTTTCTGTATTGGATACCATATATTGAAGTGCTCTAGGATATCCTACAACTGTTAGTAATTCTTTTGCTCTAGTAATCCCTGTATATAATAAATTTCTATTCATCAAAAAAGGCGAACCCATAAATGCTGGTATTATTACGACTTTAAACTCACTCCCCTGACTCTTATGTATTGTTATTGCATAAGCAAGTTCCAAATCTTCTACACTTTCAGCATCATAAATAACTTTCTTGTCATCATCAAATACAACCGTTAAACTTCTTCCATCTTCACTTATATTTTGAATAAACCCCATATCTCCATTAAATATACCTTCACCTTCTATTGATTCACCTTGGGATAATAAGCTCCATTTAATTGTATAGTTATTTTTAGTTTGCATAACCTTGTCTCCTTCTCTTAACACAAGGTTTCTTTGTTTTTTCTCTTTCTTTTCTTTTGATGGAGGATTTAATATTTCTTGAAGTTTTTCATTTAAATTTATGACTCCAAGAATACCTTTTTTCATAGGTGTAAGAACTTGAATATCTCTTCTTTTATCCCATTCTTTATTAAAATTAGGTAATCTTCTATTAATTAAATCCAAAAGTATATTTAATATATTATCCATATTCTCTTCTTTTATAAAATAAAAATCTTTATCTTTTTGATTAAGTAAAGGCATTTTTCCATGATTTATTCTATGTGCATTTGTTATTATCAAACTCTCTGAACCTTGCCTAAATATTTCTTTTAATCTAACAACTTTAATAATTTTACAGTTAATTAAATCTTTAAGAACATTGCCTGCCCCAACTGATGGCAATTGATCTACATCTCCAACTATTATTAATCTAGTCCCTACTCTTATAGATTTTAACAAGTTATGCATTAAAAATATATCTATCATAGAAGCCTCATCTATTATCACCACATCTCCATCTAATGGTTCATCAGTCATTTCTGCAATATCAGCATTTTCTTCTCCAGCGCCTATATCCAATAACCTATGAATTGTCTTAGCTTCTCTCCCTGTAGATTCACTCATTCTTTTAGCTGCTCTTCCTGTTGGTGCAGCTAATAAAACTTTCATACCTTCACTCTCATATATATCTATTATTGATTTTATTATAGTAGTTTTACCTGTTCCAGGTCCTCCAGTAATAATCTCAATTCCATCTGTAAATGCACCTATAATAGCTTCTTTTTGTGATGGAGCAAACCTAATCTTTTGTTTTTTTTCAAATACTTCTATTTCAAATTCTATATCAGTGTTTATAGTTTGATAAGCTTCCATCGAAAGTCTTGCTATCCTTTCTGTTATTCCTAATTCACTATAATAATAAATAGGAATAAAGACAGCCTCTAAATTATCAATCTTTTGAACAATAATCTTATCTTCTAACGAAGCATTATACAAATTTGCTTCTATCAATTCTTCTTTTACACCTATTAGTTCTTTTGTTTCCTCCACAACTTTTTTCTTTGGCATATATGTATTTCCTGACATGCAGAATCTAGTTATTACAAAATCTATTCCACTTTTTATCCTTGAATCTGATTCTTTGCTAATCCCAATTGATTCTGCTAATTTATCTGCTGTTAAAAACCCTATACCTTTTACTTCCCTACACAATAAATATGGATCACTTTGAATTATTTCTCTTGCATTAGGTCCAAATCTTTTATATATTTTCAAACATTGTCCATGACTTATTCCTTGCCCTTGAAAATATATCATAATATCTTTCAAATCATGTTGTTCCAAATACGATTCACATATTATGTCAAACTTTTTCTCTCCTATTCCTTCAATTTCTTTTAATCTAGCTATATTATTATCTAATACATCAATTGTATCTTCTCCAAATTGTTCAATAATTTTTTTTGCCGTGACTGGACCTATTCCTCTTATAATTCCTGAAGATAAATATTTTTCTATTCCATCAATAGTATTAGGCATTACCTCTTCATACTTTATGATGCTAAACTGTTCTCCAAATTGTTTATGCATCTTCCATGTTCCAGTTAACTTTACTTGCTGTCCCTCTTGAAGAAAAGGAATTGTTCCTACAGCAGTTATTGTTTTATTACTTGAATTTATTTTCGCAACAACATATCCAGTATCATCACTTCTATAAACAATACTTTCAACGAAACCCTCTACTACATCCATACTCACTATTCTCCAAATCTTGTTTCTCTATTTTATAATTATAACACATTAACTATTTTTCTATTAATTGAAAAAGGAACTGACTCACAAATATTTTTGAATCAGTTCCTCTTTATTATAATAATTTCTTTATTTCTTCTACTTTATCGATTTGTTCCCAAGGAAGATTTAAATCTGTTCTTCCAAAATGTCCATATGCTGCAGTTTGTTTGTAAATTGGTCTTCTTAAATCTAAGTCTCTAATTATAGCTCCTGGCCTTAAATCAAATACTTTTTCTACTATAGAAACTAATGTTTCTTCATCCACTTTACCAGTACCAAATGTATCTATTTCTATAGAAACTGGTTTTGCAACTCCAATTGCATATGCTAATTGAATTTCAAGTTTATCTGCCGCACCTGCTGCTACTAAATTCTTTGCAACCCATCTTGCTGCATAAGCTGCTGATCTATCAACCTTAGTTGGATCTTTTCCAGAGAATGCTCCTCCTCCATGTCTTCCATATCCACCATAAGTATCAACAATAATCTTTCTTCCTGTTAAACCTGAATCTCCTTGAGGTCCCCCTACAACAAATCTACCTGTTGGATTAATGTAATATTTAGTATTTTCATCTAGCAATTCAGCTGGAATTACTTCCTTAATTACATATTCTTTTAAATCTTTTTCTATTTGCTCTAATGTAACTTCTTCACCATGTTGTGTAGATATAACTATAGCATCAATTCTCTTTGGTTTATTATCTTCATATTCAACTGTAACTTGAGTTTTTCCATCTGGTCTTAAATAATTTAAAGTACCATTTTTTCTAACCTCTGTAAGTCTTCTTGAAAGTCTATGAGCCATTGCAATTGGAAGTGGCATAAATTCTGGTGTTTCATTAGTTGCAAATCCAAACATCATTCCTTGGTCTCCAGCACCTACTGCTTCAACCTCATCTCTTTCACCTTTTCTTGATTCTAACGCTTCATCAACACCCATTGCTATATCAGCCGATTGTTCATCTATAGTAGTCATAACAGAACATGTATCACAATCAAAACCATATTTAGCTCTATCGTAACCTATTTCCCTTACAGTCTCTCTTACTACTTTAGGGATATCTACATAACAATTTGTTGTTATTTCTCCCATAACCATAACCATTCCAGTTGTTGTGCATGTTTCACAAGCAACTCTAGCATTTGGATCCTTAGATAATATAGCATCTAAAACAGCATCCGATACTTGATCACAAATTTTATCTGGATGCCCTTCTGTAACTGATTCTGAAGTAAATAATCTTTTCATTTAAATCTTCCTTTCTTCATTTTTTCCAAATAAAAAAACTCTTCCATATGAGAAGAGAATTATCCTAATCTCTCTCATCTTGTAGATACATAATCTACAGGAATTGGCACCTTGTTAATTAAACAGGTTGCCGGGTTTCATCGGGCCCTTTCCCTCCACCTCTCTTGATAAGAGTTTCTATATTTCATTTTGATTGTATTTTATCACATTACATTTTAAAATACAATATCATAATATTTTTTTAATAATTTAATAAAAGCAAGAAAATTCTTGCTTTTTTTGGTGGATGAGGATGGATTCGAACCATCGAAGCAACTTGCAACAGATTTACAGTCTGCCCCCTTTGGCCACTCGGG
>NZ_JANDMF010000082.1:0-11345 GCF_031626875.1 Clostridium sp. SHJSY1 | reverse complement strand
TATAAATTTCCAGAAGAATATAAAAATTATTCTTAGATTAATTTCTATATTTTGTATAAGCAAGCTTGATGGCTATGACCACCACGGGTACCCAAAGATAGGACTAGCCTAATCCCTAACAGTTCTTACCTTAGAGGAGGTTGGAGCTTGCCGGAAAACTCATATAAGGTTAGAAATGTAGGGTAATGGCCTGTACTATTTTGGGTGTGGGATTAGGTGCCCAAGGTATTAATGGTATTAGGTATATAGGGTATAGTAATAAGATTAATAGATAAATATAATTCTAATTATTAAAAGAAGTAAAATATTAAATCTAAAAATTATAGAGTATTGATAGTAAATATAAATTCATTGGTAAATAGAAAATGAATGGTAGCGAAGCTACTTACAGGCGTAGCCTGTTATATAAATTCAACGCTTGGACTTGCTTTATGTTAGGTGAGGCACGAGCCTGTCATAATGCCTGTCCAAGCTACCGATATGTCCACGAAATGAGTGGACAGGGCGGAGCAAGTGAATCAGGTGGACTAGTGGAACACCTGTCCATTTCCTGATTCTCTTGCGGAGCTTTGGGGGAAGAGAATTTATAGTGGATGTAGCATCTAAAGGAAATGATTTTTAATTAGGACCAAGAGTTTGGGAATAGGCCTATTATATTTTCTTTGGACAAGTTTGATAGGAAATTTGGGAGAAGTTATATTTTTTAAGTAAGGTTGTTTAAAAATACAATTGTAATGACGCAATTAGTAATAGAATCAAAGGTTAATAGTAAATTTTTATATAAATAATTACAAAAATGTAAAATAAGATGTTAAAATAAAACTGATGATAAATTATAGAAAATAAATTAAATTACAATTAGAAATCATTTTTAAATAATATTGCTATATTTTTAAAAATGAAATATTAAATAATTAGTATTTGGAGGTAAATATGAAAATTGAACTTAATAAGTTTAAGTTACCAATAAAATTGGATAATGATTATGAATATGTTAATCATTTAAGGGGAATGTTAGATAAGTATATAGAAGAGATTAATAAAATAACTAATCGCTCAGATGACATGATTGAAAATGTTAAAGAAAATGTTCAGTTAATAATTGAAAGTTTAAAGTGTTATTACAATGCTGATATAGATACAGCTAAGAATAAAATATTAAATTTACTAATTAAATATAAAAACACACCATTTATAGTATCTAAATTAGATAAAAATTATGCATTTAGAGGAATTGCTCCATTTGAAGAGATACACACTCCTAATCATGAAAAGCATTATGAAGAACTTAATACTACTGAATTAAGTTTTTTTAAAGCTAGGATTGGAAATACAACATTTAAAAAAAATGATATGTTGCATATTCCTTTTGATAAAAGAGAATTAATAAAGACACAAAGGTTTAGTATTCCTGGGGTTCCATGTTTATACTTAGGAACTACTTCATATGTATGTTGGTTAGAAATGAATAAACCACAAGATAGCGAATTTAATGTTTCATCGTATAAAATTCCAGGAGAATTAAAGATTTTAAATCTTGTTGGTGATCAAATGCTTATAAATGGTCTTGGAGCATATTTATCCAATGATGGGAGTGAAAAAGAAAATTTTAAATTAGTAGAAACAATGATTGAAATTTTTCCTCTTATATATGCTACCTCATATTCTATTAATAATAGTAATAGACAATTCAAATCAGAATATATTATATCACAACTTATAATGCAATGTTTGCAAGAACTTGAAATTGATGGAGTGGCTTATGTGTCAAAGAAATTAGAAAGAAGTATTATTGGATATATGCAATGTATTAATTTAGCAATACCTATAAAGTATGTTGGTGACTATATTTATGAAAATAGTATAAATAAATATGGACAAATATTCAAAAATATCAAGTTAACTAATCCAATTAATTTGGCTGAATATCAAAAACTTGTTCATTTTGATATTCATGTAGATAAATATAGCTTTATTAATAGTTGTTTTTCAAATGGATATACTTCACAAATAAGATTGGCAGGTAAAGATATAGTTTATCAAGAATGTACATTTTCAAAATTTGATAACTATTTATGTTCACAAGTACATGAAATTTCTGAAATATTTAATGATAATTGAAGTAGTTTTACATATTGAAATTAAATTAAGCTAATAAAATATAAGAGGTGATGAGATTTTGAATTTTAAGGTAGTGACTAAAGATAATGAATGTACAGATTGTGATACAGTTTATTTAGTACAAGATGATTGGGATGACTGGTTTACATATTCTACACTTTACATGATGACTTATATAAGCAAAAATGGAGAAAGATTCTGGATTGGAGGTGTCAAGATTGGGCAAAAAGGACAGGGGAGAAGGCCAAAATTGCCAACTTCATTCATAGAATTGGAAGAAGGTTTTTTCTCATTAGGGCTAAGTGATGATTATTATGAAAATTTAAAGAATCTTCGTAGTAAAAAAAATATGAGAGAAATAATTCTTAAAAGTTTAAATGATATAGCAAGTGATTTAGAGTTATTTGATAAAGTAAAAAAATATGATGTAACACAAATATCCTTATTAAGGGATACAACTATAAGTATGGTAAAAGGGCAATATCACCGAATGGCAGGTGGTGGTGCAAGGTTATCCCAATATAAATTTAGTTATCTTCCTGCTGGGTATAGTGATGATGAAGGGCAAGAAAAAGTTCAGTTAACATTCGATGTTGTTCCAGAAAAGATGCCACCAACAAATATTCATGTATTAATTGGAAAGAATGGGGTTGGAAAAACTACCTTACTCAAAAACATGTTACGTTCTCTCGAATCTGATGAAGATACAAAAGTTTATGGAACTGTTGATACGAAGTGGAATAGTAGTAGTTTTTCCAATATTGTATTTGTATCATTTAGTGCATTTGATGAATATCTACAAATTGAAGAGCCAATAATACCTTATTTACATATTGGATTATCAAAAGAAAATGGTATGAAAAATTATGATGAGTTATCAAATGAATTTGCACAGAGTCTATATAAAATAACTAAATCAATTAAGAGAAAAGTGTGGACAGATACAGTATCAATTCTAGAGTCAGATAGTACATTTACTGAATTAAATATTAAAGGTTGGTCAGCAAAGAAGTATATAAATTCATCAAGTATAAAATCTAAGAATCCCAGAAGACAAGATGAGGAAATTAAAGAGTATAAAGAAAGAATAGAAAAGAAAGAAACAGAAATATTTACAGATAAGGTTGCACCTGAATTTAAAGAATTAAGTTCTGGACATAAAGTTATTTTGCTTACAGTTGCAAAACTTATTGAAGCAGTTGAGGAAAAGACGTTAGTGTTATTAGATGAACCAGAAGAACATTTGCACCCACCACTTGTATCTGCGTTTATTAGGGCATTATCAAAGTTACTTATTTATAGAAATGCTGTTGGAATAATAGCAACCCACTCTCCTGTAATAGTTCAAGAAGTTCCTAAAAAATGTGTTTGGATACTTAGAAGATCAGGAAATGAACTTGTTGCAGATAGACCACAAATTGAAACTTTTGGTGAAAACTTAGGGATTCTTACAAGTGAAATATTTGGTTTTGAAGTTACGAATTCAGGATTTCATAAAATGCTGATAGATACAATACATAAAAGATCAAGTTATGAAAGTGCATTGAGCGAATTTCATAAAGAACTAGGAGAAGAAGGCAAATCAATGCTTAGATCTCTTATGTATGAAAAAGAACAGCTAGAGGGTGGATGGGATGATTAAAGTAAAAAAACCATATTATAAGCAAAAAGAAATACTCAATGATTGCATTAGTAATATGAATAATGGAAGTAAAAAATCAAGGATTTTATCAAGCAAAAGTACAATAAAACAAGAAAGTATAAATTATGATGAAATTGCTAAGGATGGGGAATTATCAACTATTAGTACAAGTGATATTATTAGAGGCGGAGCCACCAAAGATGATATGGTATGGCTTTATACAAATAAATTTGTAGGAGATATGGGAAGAAAGTACTATGATAGATTAATGCTTCTTCCTAGACATGGAATATGCCCATTTTGTGGTGAAAGAACTGTATCAACATTAGATCACTATTTACCCAAAACACAATATCCAGTATATTCAATAACCCCATTCAATTTGGTTGCCGCTTGTTCTGATTGTAATAAAGCAAAAAGTGATAAAGTAATTACATCTAGAGAAAAAGAAACCATACATCCTTATTATGATAACTTTGATGATGAAATATGGATTAAAGCAAAGCTTATAGAAGAATTTCCTATAGGGTTTAGCTTTTATGTAGACAAGCCAAATTCATGGGAAGATGTAAAATTCAAAAGAGCAAATAATCATTTTAATACATTTCATCTTAATAAATTATATTCATCACATGCAGCATCTGAATTTACTTCATATAAATTTATGATAAAAACATTTTATAAGCATGGTGGTGAGGAATTAATAAAGTTGGATTTAGAATCACGGATTGAATCACATAGAAAAGTATGGCTTAATTCATGGGAAGCTGCAATGTATACAGCATTATTAAATAATAAATGGTTCTTTAATACTTATATACCAAGTGAGGTTAAGTGAAGGTTTTATTAATATCTAAAGTTGAATACAATTATGTAGAGCCTTGTGATTCTAGTTGCTCTAAATGATGAAACTGTTTTAATAGTAAGTCTATCATTTGGAATAGCATTTTTAGGGGGGAGTACATGTACTACCACAGGTACTCAAAGGCAGGACTAGCCTAATTCCTAACAGTTCTTACCTTAGAGAAGGTTGGAGCTTGCCGGAAAACTTATATAAGTTTAGAAATGTAGGGTAATAGCCTGTACTATTTTGGGCGTGGGATTAGGTATATAGGGTATAGGAATAGGAGTAATAGATAAATACAATTTTAATTATTAGAAGAAGTAAAATATTAAATCTAAAAATTATAGAGTATTGATAGTAAATATAAATTCATTGGTAAATAGAAAATGAATGGTAGCGTAGCTACTTACAGGCATAGCCTGTTATATAAATTCAACGCTTGGACTTGCTTTATGTTAGTGAGGCACGAACCTGTCATAATGCCTATCCAAGCTACCCATATGAGTGGACAAGGAGGAGCAAGTGAATCAGGTGGACTAGTGGAATACCTGTCCATTCCCTGATTCTCTTATGGAGCTTTGGGGAAAAGAGTTTATAGTAGATGGAGCATTTTGAGAAAATGAAATTTTAATTAGCACCAAAGGTTTTGGAATTGGTCCATTATATTTTGTGATGGATAAGCTTTGTAGAGAATTTGAGGTTATTTATGTTGGAGTGTTCTAATGTTGTTCAAAGCTATAGTTTTAATAGAAGTGTTAATGAAACTTTGTGGGAAATTATAGGGTTCTTGTGTAGTAATTACAGTTATGTAAAGGAAGGTGTTAAAATGGTAAGAGGATAAATCTCAAGAAAAGAAATTTATTGATATGTTTAGAATGATAATAATAAAAATGACAATGACAATGTTAATTTTTATTATTATGTTTATAATACAAAGGTTACAAATGAGTTATTATAGAAATAATGGAAAGTTAGGTAATCTATTGATGGTGCTAATAATATTGATCCCAAAATAAATTTAAGAACGAAGATTCTTCAAGCAATTTATTAATAACTATGTAGAAAGCTAAATTAGCTAAAGTTTAGATTAAGTTTCAGTACTAAAATAATATAGTGCTGACATTGATTACAGAATATGATAATAAAAGTTTTGAAAGCTTGCAAAAGTTTAAAAAGCAAAGCTGGAACAACACTTAAAAACCATAAAGTAGCAAAACACTGATAGCTAGGTGGATAAAACTCCACTTAGCTATATGAAGGAGAAGATAATGGATACTAATTGGATGGAAATGGAATATATTAAATACTCTGAATGGAATGATAAAAATTTGAATAGATTACCAAAGATTATATCAGGTGAGTACAAGAGATTGTTTGAACTACTCCAAAATAAAAATATATTTGGATTATTCTTACAAACAAAGGATACATATGAAATTTTTGTGAAAGTACCAACATTAATTGCAGCAACGATAGAGATAAAAAATGGTGTCAGTAAAAAGAATGGAGATTGGTTATTTAAATTTTTTGAAAAAGATTTGGCATTGGGAGATTGGTATAAAATTTTTCATGCTTATATCAAAATAGTAAGTAATGAATACTTAAAAAGAGTTTTAGAGAAGACTAAAAAATTAATTGACTCTTCTGAGATTGTTAAATGGAGAAATGATTGGGTAGGGCATGGAGCACTTGCTCAAGAGACAAATGAAGAATTTATTGATTCAATTAAAGAAAAAATTGAATTTATTTTTCGATTTGTAAAAGAGAATGTTATGGTTCTTGAACAAATGAACTTAATTTTAGATAAAGATGAATGGAAAATTGTAAATGAAACTGAAACCATCAGTCTTTCCCCATGGATTATTAGGAAAAATAATAGAACATATCTATTTGATTGTTATAGAAGAGATAAAGAGAAATTTGTATATCTTGATTATGAAAATGGAGGGAAAAATGAATGTTGTATTGATGAGTTAAAAAGATTATTAGAATCATTATGTATGCAAAATACTGTTCGAAAATTTGTTAATAGTGTTGATGATGATTTGATATTAACATCAGAAGATATAGTTATTAAAGAGTTGAAAAAAACTCAAAGATATATAAGACCTGAATATTTGTGCAAACAAATTATTGAGTTTACTAATTTACCTAAAGGAATTATGTTATTACAAATGGGAGAAGGCTTTGGAAAAACTTCACTTACAACATCTCTAGATGATAATGGCTTAAATAGAATAAAAATACCAGATTGTATGACTAGGGCGTATTATATTAATGATACATATGCTTCAAACGTTGATTACTTTATTTCGAATATGTATGATTTATTTCGTATAGATCGTGATGGTAAAATTTTGTATAGAGGGAATTTACCAATGCTGTCAAAGGATGGTATGAATTCATCAACTAAATTATGTGAGTTGCTATCATTTTATAGAGAGAAAGGAAAGAATTCGAAATTACTTTTTATTTTAGATGGAATTGATGAAATTGTGAAGGATGGAGATTTTTCTATCTTGAATTTCATACCAGAAGAGTCTGAAATACCTGATGGTGTGTATATTTTATGCACATGTAGAAATGATGATGAATTAAGATTTACACCTGATGTATATAGAAAAATTCATAAATTTAAATTTACTAAGTCAATTAATTATGATAGCAAATCAGAAGAATATGTTAATATGCTTAATGAGTATATAAAGAGAGAAATTTCAACTACAACTCAAAATGATCGGCTTGCTATAATGGAGTTAGGAAAATATAAATTTGATGCAGTTGATAAAATATGTAAGAGAGTATGGGAAAAAGGAAAGTGTGATGTTGACGAGCTAGATATGGCACAGTGGGATATGAAGTATTTGAAAAAAATGTTTGGGGGGAAATTTTTTGAACAAATAGTTTTGTTTATATCAAGTATGTATATTATCAATGAACCATTAACAATGAATGAACTTAGTATAATGAGTTTTGGAAGAAATGTAGCACTACAAGATTTGTATTTGTTATGGTATATGCAAGATTTGATACGAACAGATAGAAATAGCGAAGGAAATAAAATTTCTATAAAAAATGCAAAAATTGCTGAATATTTTTTTAATACTTATAGTGATAAGGTAATTGAAGTAGCAGAAACAATTCGAAATAAGTTTATTGAGGATAATCTAGATTTTGATAGAAACAGTATTATAGTTGCAAAAAAAATGAATAATATTATGCTTTATAAGAGTACAGAATTATTAAAAAGTGATTTAGATATAATTACTGAGAAAATTGTTAGAATTGGAAATGACCTTGATGTTACTAAAATGAATAATATCTTAGATGCTATAGGAATATATGATTCAATATTATATATGATTAAAAATGATGATTTTGAGAGAAGAAGCATAATTACTTTGGAGATTATGGCAAAGCAGGCAGAATTATATGAAATATATGGGCTACTAAATCTTTCTAAAAGCAAATATAATGAATGCATAAGTTTTATTGAGCAGTTGAAATGCGTAAACCTTCAAGACTGTATCAATATAAAAATCAAGTATTCTATATTGCTTGATAAAATGGGAATAGTGAGTGAAACACTAAATGTTTTAAATGAATTATTAGGAAAAGTTGTTGATGAAAAAATATCGCAAGAAAACAAGATGTTGATCTATGCAAATAGAGGACATATCTTTCAAAAAATTGGAGGAAAACAAGATGCATTAAGGGATTTAAATATAGCAATAGATATATTGGAAAACACGAAAGAATTACAATTAAATGCATATCAAGCCTCGTTATGTTATTTAAATAGAAGTACACTTGTTTATTCCATTGAAAATGATGTGATTAAAGCCATCGAAGATGTAAAAAAAGCAATTTATATTACTGAAGGTAGTAGCGATAATGCTATTAAAATTAATAGAGCTAGAGCATTGTTGAACTATGTATTCATAATTGAAAAAGAAAATATGAATAATAATAAAACACCTATGATTGATGAGGCAATTGGAATATTAGAGTCAATAGTTTTATCAGACGAATTATTTGAAATTGATGTGCTTGCAAATGCGTATTGCAATAAGGGATTGCTGATGGAAAAAGGAGGGAAAATAGATGAGGCAATAGAAGAATATAAAAAGGCAACTATTATGCTAGAAAATTACTATTTTCAAGGGCGTTGTTATTGTCTGTTTGAATTGTATAAAGCGTATCATTTGTTATTAGTTAAAGGACAACCATATGAAGAGAAAATTTATAATATGTTAGTGAATGATATAGATTTGAAGCATTTTGAATATGTTTCATGGGCTTTAAGTGCTTGGAAGGATTTATTTGAAAGAGGCTATAAAAAGAAAGAGTTACTAATAATGTGTGAGAAATGGATGGATAATTTTTATTTCAACAAAAAGAAGTTTTTATCAGAGGACATAGAAGCAATAATTGCTATGGTAATTTGCAGTGAAGAAGAGTTAATGCAAAAAGGATTACGAAAAGAAGCTGGAGAATTATTGAAGAAGGCCTGTGAAGTAAAAAGGCTAAATGGTGAAATAGATGAAGTATATGCTTTCTTGATTAAGCAAACGGGACTTTGTTATGTCAAAGATAATGATTTGGTTAATGGAAATTTATATTATGAAAAAAGTATACAAGTGTATACTTCAATTATGAAAACTAATAGGTTGAAAAATGTGAATGAATTTGTGATGGTGTGTGCAAATAAGGGTCTAGTAAATTTGGCTCAGAAAGATTTTCAAGGTGCATATGATTCGTTTTATTTAGGATTAGATATTAGTAAGAAAGAACTTGAAAAAGGAAATGAAATTGATAAAGAAGTGATTTCTCTTATAATGAAAAATATAGTTATGTTGATTAATCATAGTGATGAAGCGAATATTAAATTAAATTAAATATTTTAGTCAGAATCCTGTTGAAGTTATTAAAGTGGAAATTGATTTAGGTGTAGATAAAAAAACTGAATGACAACTGGTATTTTTTTAGTAGAGGAGAGAATTTTTTATATGCGAAAATCCCATTATATTTATTATGTATAATATCTACTGAGGATATAAACTTTAAATCATCCATATAATCGTACTTAGAATTAATAACTAATCAATTATAGATTTATAAAATGCTATAATGTAATTATACAGTTATCATGATTACTAAATATAAAGAACTTATCCATAATTTCAACTAATTTATGATTAAAAATAATTATTAATGAACTATTTCTTAATGATTAAATTATATAGAAAAAGGAGAGGAAAACATTGGAGGCAAAATTTAAAGATATACGAAATGCTATAGATAATGGAAGTTATCTCTCTGCATTAGCATTGGCTTTAACATTACCTGATATATGTGGAAAGGTTATGTTCCAAGGCAAGAAGGGGAGAAGCGTTTATATAGATTGGTTCAATGAGTTTGTTTACCCATATTATCAAAGCAACAATAAATATGCAGACAAATATGAGGGTACAGAATTCGATGGTATAGCTTGTTATTGTCTACGATGTGCCTATCTTCATTCTGGAAATACAGATTTAGGAGAATCGAATTTACATATAAAAATTAATCAATTTGATTTATGCATTTCAAGTAATAAGGATAGTGGTGTTTATGTTGATATGCGAGGCATAATTACTTCAAATTTTTCAAGTGAAAAAATATATAGGGTACGATTGGATGTTCGTAGGTTATGCAAAACACTGTGTGATGTTGCTGAAAAGTATTATAAAGACCATGTAGACAAAGAACTGTTTATAGAGCATAAAATACGTATTATTAATATGGAAGAAGAGATGTATAAGAGAGATCCAAATTATAAGCCAGTAACAGATGAAGAAATAGAAATAGCACTTAAGAACTTCAACAAATATTAATTTTGAGTGGAAGTTAAAAGGTGTAAAAGGATTTTATATAGAACTATAAAAGCACAAGTGACTCTTTTAAATGAAAGTAGTGAAATTTGTTTCATTTATGATAATAGAAGGACTATTTTTATGCATATTAGGCTAATAATTGGAGAGTAAGATTAGGTGTAATAGATAAGAATTCTCATTTGGCAAGTGAAAAATATTATATAAGTATTAACTGAAAGAAAAATAGCAATTTAGTAAATAGATTTAAGTTAATGTATATAGATAAATAGGAATTTGAGGAGGTACTATTATGGAGAAACATGAAAATATAGAAATTACTAAACAAGCACATTCAATTTTGGAAAATGGCTATGTTTTGCAAAAAAGTTCGGAATTGTTACAAAATTCATCTTTTAAAGGGGTTTCTAAAGAAGAGTATAAGAAAATATGCTATAAATTAAAAACAATGCGACAAGATTTTAGTAAAATTTTAGTCATTATGAATGCCATTGATAGAACATATTCGTTATATCAGAAAGATGAATATGTTCCGTCATATATTTCTATTAAGAATGATCAAGCAACTAATGAAATTGGATGTTTTATTGAATACTTATATGCAAAGTATCGTGTAATATTAGAATATATTCAACAAATACTAGAAATATGTATTCCACCTAGGTTAGATGATATTCAAAAAGAAGAGTATAATAAATTGAAAAAGGCACATAAAAAATATAATTTTCTATTGAAGTACATTACTGAGAACATTGAGGAAACAAGTAATATTCTGAATATGGAATGGTTTCAGTCCAGCTAGTAGTTGTCAATAGAATTCTAATAGTATGCTGATATAATTTTATTAATATAATTTTGCATAACA
>NZ_JANDMF010000081.1:0-12878 GCF_031626875.1 Clostridium sp. SHJSY1 | reverse complement strand
CAGGAAAGTTAAGCTCTACAGCGCTGATGGTACTGCATGGGAGACTGTGTGGGAGAGTAAGACGTTGCCAGGTTATAAAAACTATCTTTTCTTTATGAAATAGATAGTTTTTTTTGTTTTATTATGATATTTGAATTTTTAAGGAACTGAATTTCATATAGACTCTTTTTTACATGCCTCAAGCGAATGGCTTGAATATATTCCTTATATATATCCATAAAATATAATTGAAAACCTGGTTTTAGATAAGGCTACTGAATTATTATTAGGTATAATATTTTTTGTTTTCATAATAATATTATGCACAAAAAAAGAGAATTCAATTTTGATTTTGAATTCTCTTTTTTTCGACTAGTGTCAAATTTATTTTGGTACATCCTTTTAGTTTTCTATTAAATGAGACAGTTTGTTATATTAATTCTAAATGAGGGATGTTATTACAAAAAAGATAATCTTTAATTTTTTATTATTTTGTTAAAATAATAAAGCTTGTGTATATATTATAGCTTTCTAACACACTATATTATTGCTAGGATGTTAGGAAAGGAGATAATATATATGATCAAAAAGGAGATTGTTGCAATGATATTGGCAGGAGGGCAAGGAACAAGATTAGGAATAATAACTAAAAATATTGCTAAACCTGCAGTACCATTTGGTGGAAAGTATAGAATTATTGATTTTCCATTAAGTAATTGTTCAAATTCGGGTATATACACTGTAGGTGTTTTAACTCAATATAAACCGTTAGAGCTAAATAATCATATAGGATCAGGAACTTCTTGGGGATTAGATTGTGAAGATGGTGGAGTAAGTTTATTACAGCCACATAAAAAAGGAAAAAAAGAGAATTCTTATAAAGGGACAGCAAACGCCATATATCAAAATATTGAATTCATAGATAACTATGATCCAGAATATGTGTTAATTCTTTCAGGAGATCATATATATAAAATGGATTATTCTCAAATGTTGGCTTTTCATAAAGAAAAAGAAGCTGAAGTAACTATTGGAGTTGTAGAAGTTCCTAAGAATGAAGCGAATAGATTTGGAATAATGAATGTTAGAAAAGATATGTCTATATATGAGTTTGAAGAAAAGCCTAGTAATCCAAAAGGCAATTTAGCATCTATGGGAATATATATTTTTAATTGGAAAGTATTAAAGCAATACTTAGAAGAAGATGAAAAAGACAAATTTTCAAGCAACGATTTTGGGAAAAATATAATACCTAATATGATTCAGGATGATAGAAAGATGGTAGCATATCCTTTTAAAGGATATTGGAAAGATGTAGGAACAGTAGATAGTTTATGGCAAGCAAATATGGATTTACTTTCAAAAGAAAAAAAATTGAATTTATATGATGAAAATTGGAAAATCTATTCAAAGGGGCATAGTAGCCTTGTAGAATATGTGAGAAAAAGTGAAAATGCTGAAAATTCTATTATAGTAGAAGGTGGAAATATATCTGGAGAATTAAGTAATTCTATAGTTTTTCAAGGAGTAGAGATTGGTGAAAATTCTATTATTTCAGATTCTATTATAATGCCTAAGGCAAAAATTGGGAAAAATGTAATCGTAAAAAAAGCTATCATAGGCAGTGAGGCTATTATAAGTGATGGAGCTAGAATAGAAAGCTGTGATGAGATTTCTGTAGTTGGTGAAGGAGAAGAAGTTAAAATGGATATTATAGATGAAACAATTACAGCAATTTAATAATAATTTAGTTTAAAAGTGTAATAGTGATATATTAATTTTGAAAATTTTGGTATATGTAGATGCTATACTATTTTCAAGTGAAATAAGTTAGATAGTTAGAATCTATTTTTATCATTCTTATAAAGAAAATTATATTGATTTTAAAAAATATGTTTTTAATTTAGCTTTTTATAGTGAATTTGCATAAAATTGATTATAAAAAGCTATTTTAATTTAATACATATTTAAACAATAATAGATTAATAAAGCAGAAAAATAATTTGAAAAAATTTACAAAAAATATTAAAAAGTAGGTGAAATATACTACCAATTTTGGTAAAATAGTAATATAATACTTAAATGGAATAAAATTCAAAAAGTTTTAATTGTAGAGGTATATTTTGGGAGGGATTGAGTTTTGAGAAGCAATAATAATCAAAAAAACACTTCAAAAATGTCTTTAATAGAAAAAAGTGTTGAAGAGAAAGGGGTTCAATACTTAGAAAAATTAGAATTAAAGATTAATAACATAGAAGAACCTTCAGAAAAGGTAGATAATTCAATTAGCATATCTAAAAAAAATCAAACTAAAAAAGATTTAGATGCCAAAAAATCAAAAATGAATGTAAGTGTAAAGAAAAAAAGTAAGACTAAAGAAAATTCTTTAAAAAAAAGAAATAAGTTAAATACTGTAAAGGAAAATGAAGTCAAAGCAATAGATAAGGAAAAGGATGAAGGAATGAAAAAGTATGGGAGAAAATTAAATAAGAATGATTTAACTGATTTAAATACTTATCTATTTCATGAAGGAAAAAATTATGAAGCTTATAATATTTTAGGATCTCATATTACAACTGAAATGAGAGTAAAAGGTGTAAGATTCACTACATGGGCTCCTAATGCAAAAATGGTATATGTTGTTGGAGATTTTAATAACTTTGAGGTTAAAGAGGAATTTCAATTAAAAAGAGTTACAGAACATGGATTATGGAGTGGATTTTTTTCAGATGCAAAAGAAGGAGAAAAATATAAATATTGTATTATTAATGATAGTGGAGAAAGAAGTGAATTCAAATCAGATCCATATGCAATTCAAAGTGAGTTAAGACCCAATAATGCATCTATTATTTATCAACTAGAAAAATTCAAATGGGATGATAAAAAATGGATGACAAATCGAAAGAAATTTGATGTATATGAAAGTCCAATAAATATATATGAAATTCATTTGGGATCATGGAGAAGGAAAGAAAATGGTGATTTTTTAAGTTATGAGGAGTTAAGTGAAATTTTACCTAGCTATGTAAAAGAAATGGGCTACACTCATGTAGAAATTATGCCAATAGTTGAGCATCCTTTAGATGAATCATGGGGATATCAAGGAACTGGATATTTTTCTCCAACATCAAGATATGGAAGTTTAGAAGGAGCTAAAAAACTGATAGAAAATTTGCATAAAGCAGATATAGGCGTGATTTTAGATTGGGTACCAGGACATTTCTGTAAGGATGCCCATGGATTATATAGATTTGATGGCACACCAACTTATGAATATAAGGAGTTATGGAGAGCAGAAAATTTAGGATGGGGGACTTGCAACTTTGATTTAGGAAGACCAGAAGTAAAGAGTTATCTCATATCAAATGCATTGTACTGGTTTAGAGAATTTCATATTGATGGATTACGTGTTGATGCAGTATCAAGTATTTTATATTTAGATTATGGAAAAAGCCATGGAGAGTGGGTTCCTAACAAATATGGTGGAAACGGCAACTTAGAAGGTATGGAATTTTTAAGAAATTTAAATAAGGCTGTTTTTAGTGAATTTCCAAATGCACTTATGATTGCAGAAGAGTCTACATCATGGCCTAACATAAGTAAGCCTATAGAAAATGATGGATTAGGGTTCAATTTTAAATGGAATATGGGATGGATGAATGATGTACTTGAGTATATTCAAATAGATCCTCTATACAGAAAACACAATCATAAGAATATAACATTTTCAATGATGTATAACTATTCAGAGAATTTTATCCTGCCATTGTCACATGATGAAGTAGTTCATGGTAAAAAGTCTTTAGTAAATAAAATGTGGGGAGATAAGTGGAATAAGTTTGCAGGGGTAAGGGTATTTTGTTCTTATATGATGGTACATCCAGGTAAAAAGTTAACTTTTATGGGAAATGAGTTTGCTCAGTATATTGAATGGCGTGAATATGAAGAATTAGAGTGGATATCGATGGAAGATGATGATATATACAAAAAAACACACTTATTCTTTAAAGATTTGAATAATTTTTATCTAAATAATAAAGCATTATGGCAATTAGATTATGATTATAATGGGTTTACATGGATAGAACCAAGTAATAGTGACCAAAGTATTTTAATATTCATGAGAAAAAGCAGAGATGATAAGGATACTCTAATAGTTATAAACAATTTTAAACAAGATGTTTACTATGATTATAAAGTGGGAGTTCCATTTTTAGGGGAATATGAAGAAGTACTAAATACTGATGATGAGAAATATGGTGGATCAGGGCAAATTATTGGAGAAACATTAGTTGCTGAAAAATCTCCATTCCACAACCAACCATATTCAATAAAAGTAAAAATACCACCAATGGCTACTATGATTTTAAAAGTAAAAAAGATAGAAGTAGATAAAAATAATATTGAAGAAAAAATTGGTGTAAAAGAAAAGGCAATTGAATTGAGAGAAAAATAAATTTAATAATATTTTATTTAGGAGAGTATATTTATGAAGGTTTTATTTGTAGCAACAGAAGCACATCCCTTTATAAAAAGTGGTGGATTAGGTGATGTTGCAGGGGCATTACCAAAGGCATTAGTCAAAAAAGGTGTAGATGTAAGAGTAATAATACCCAAGTATAGGAATATAAATTGGGAGCTTAAAGAAAAAATAAAATTTGTAAAGTGGCATACAGTGAATGTTGGATGGAGAACACAATATTGTGGAGTATTTGAATACAATCATGAAGGCGTAATTTATTATTTAATAGATAATGAGGCTTATTTTGATAGAGATGGACTATATGGATATTATGATGATGGAGAAAGATTTGCTTTTTTTGATAGAGCAGTGTTGGATACATTAAAACAAATTAACTGGCAGCCAAATGTAATTCATTGTAATGATTGGCAGACAGGAATGGTGCCTGTATTACTAAGATTAGAATATAGTAAGGACTTATTTTACTGTGGAATGAGGACTATATTTTCAATTCATAATATTTTATTCCAAGGATGTTTTGATAAAACTATATTACCAGAATTATTTGGATATAATTATGAACCGTACAAAAATAAAAGTTTAGAGTTTGATAAAGGTGTAAGTTTTATGAAGGGGGGGATAAATTATTCAGATTTAATCAGTACAGTAAGTTACAGTTATGCTAATGAAATAAAAACTCCTGATTTTGGAGAGAGATTAGATGGTTTATTAAGATGTAGAGCAGATTCGTTAAGAGGAATTGTAAATGGAATTGATTATGAAGAATTTAATCCAGTGACAGATAACTATATATATAAAAAATATGATGTATCAAACCTTAAAGATAAGCAAATTAACAAAGTAGAATTACAAAGAGAATTGGGGCTATATGAAAGTAAAACAACACCTATGATTGGAATGATAACAAGATTAACAAAGCAAAAAGGATTAGAATTATTAACATATATTGGGGAAAGATTGTTAGAGCAAGATGTACAACTTGTAATTGTTGGAACAGGAGATAAGAACTTTGAGGATTATTTTAAATGGTTAGATTACAGATATGGTAATAAAGTATCAGCCAATATTAAATTTGATAATGCTTTAGCACATAAAGTATATGCTTCTTCAGATATGTTTCTAATGCCATCTTTATTTGAACCATGTGGATTAGGTCAACTTATTGCATTGAGATATGGAACTATCCCTATAGTTAGAGAAACTGGAGGATTAAAAGATACAGTTACTCCTTATAATGAATATGAAGAATCGGGAAATGGATTTAGTTTTAGGAAGTTTAATGGAGATGAAATGTTTAATACAATACAATATGCTATAAATACTTATTATGATAAAAGAAAATGGAACAAACTTATAAGACATGCGATGCATTCGGATAATAGTTGGAGTAAATCTGCTGATGATTATTTGAATATGTATAATGAACTAAGTTATAGGTAATGCTAATATTCGAATAGGAGGGACAGAAGATGTTATCATTAGACAAAAGAACTTTTAAGGAAGCATATGTAGAGAAGTTTTTAGAAGTTCATGAAATTGAACTAAAAGATGGTACTGAACAACAGCAATATGAAGCTTTAGCAGGACTTATTAGAGATTATGTATCTAGGATGTGGCTTAAGACTAATAAGGAAAATAATAAATCAGGGCAAAAGCAAGTTTATTATTTTTCTATGGAATTTCTGTTAGGAAGATTATTAGGAAGCACTTTATTAAATCTTGGAATAAGAGATATATGTGAAGAGGGACTATCAGAATTAAATATAAGTTTGGATAATTTAGAAAAATTAGAACATGATCAAGGATTAGGAAATGGAGGCTTAGGAAGATTAGCTGCTTGCTTCCTAGATTCAATGGCTTCTTTGGGAATTCCAGGAAACGGATGTGGAATTAGATATAAATATGGATTTTTTGAACAAAAAATTGTTGAGGGGAAACAAGTAGAAGTTTCAGATGACTGGCTCAAAAAGGGAAATGTATGGGAAATGAGAAAAAATAATAAGTCGGAAATAGTTAAGTTTGGAGGAGAGATAAAAGTTGACTATATAAATGATAATTTAACATTTACTCATATAAATTATGAACCTGTATTAGCTATTCCGTATGATACACCTATAGTAGGGTATGACAATGAGGTTGTAAATACACTAAGGCTATGGAGTGCAGAAGCAGTTTCAAACGAATTTGATTATTCATCCTTTAGTCGAGGCGATTTTTTGAAAGCTATAGAGTATAAAAATTCAATAGAATCAATTTCTCAAGTCTTGTATCCAGAAGATTCATTTTATAAAGGAAAAATATTAAGGTTAAAACAACAATACTTTTTTGTATCAGCAGGAATTCAAAGCATAATAAGACATTTCAAAAAGCATGGTGGAAATATTGAAGAGTTTGATGAGAAGATAGCTATTCATATAAATGATACACATCCAACATTAGCTATACCAGAATTGATGAGGATATTAGTAGATGAAGAAAAAATAGATTGGAATGTAGCTTGGAGAATTACTACAAATACAATATCTTATACAAATCATACTATTTTAGCAGAAGCATTAGAAAAGTGGCCTATAGATATGTTTAAGACATTATTACCTAGAATTTATATGATAATTGAAGAGATTAATAAAAGACATTGTGAGGAGCTTTGGAATAATTTTCAGGGTCAATGGAAAAAGATATCGGATATGGCCATAATATCTTATGACCAAATTAAAATGGCTCATTTGGCCATTGTAGGAAGTCATAGCGTTAATGGAGTAGCTAAATTGCATACAGAAATATTAAAGAAAAAAGAAATGAGTGATTTTTATTATTTATACCCTAATAAATTTAATAATAAGACAAATGGAATCACACATAGACAATGGTTAATAAAAAGCAACCCTAGCTTAACAGCTCTATTAAAAGATACTATCGGAGATGGTTTTATAAAGCATCCTACAGATTTAAGTAACTTCAGTAAGTTTTTAGGAGATAATAGTGTTTTAGATAAATTAGAAAAAATAAAATTGGCTAATAAAAAGACTTTAGCAGAAACCATATTAAAAAATGAAAAAATAGAAGTGGATACTAATTCGATTTTTGATGTGCAAGTTAAAAGAATTCATGCATATAAGAGGCAAGTATTAAATTGTTTGAGAATAATGGATTTACATAATGCATTAATTGATAATCCAAACATTGATATAGAACCAAGAACTTTTATATTTGCAGGAAAAGCAGCACCAGGATATTATTTGGCAAAAAATACAATAGAGTTAATTAATTCTATTGCAAAGGTAGTTAATAATGATCCTAGAGTTAAAAACAAAATTAAGGTGGTGTTTATGGAAAACTATAATGTTTCATTAGCAGAGCAAATCATACCTGGCACAGATTTAAGTGAACAAATTTCTACTACTACAAAAGAAGCATCAGGAACATCAAATATGAAATTTATGATGAATGGAGCTCTGACTATTGCAACTTTAGATGGAGCAAATATAGAAATAAGAGATGAAGTTACAGATGAGAATATAGTTATTTTTGGGCTAACAGAAGATGAAGTATTAAACTACTACAAAAATGGAGGGTATAATTCAGTAGATATATATAATAATGATATGAGAGTAAAACGTGTAGTTAATGATTTAATAAATGGTAAATATGATCCAGACAAAGATAGATTTAGGAGTATATATGAGAATTTAATAAATTTAAATGATGAATTTTTTGTATTAAAAGATTTTGACTCATATATAAAAGCTCAAGAGAAAGTTAATAGTTTATACAAGGATAAAATGAAATGGCAGAAAATGTGTGGAGAAAATATAGCTCATTCTGGAATATTCTCCTCAGATAGGACTATTGAGCAGTATGCAACAGGAATATGGGGATCAGAATTACTTTATAAAAACTTGTAAAAAGGAGAAAAGTTTATGGAGGAATTAAGAATAATTCATGATTCTCAAAATATGAAATTTAGAAGTCCGTTTGGAGCTGTAAAAGTTGGAGAGAAAGTAAATTTAGAAATTGAGATTAATAAAAGTGTTACAGTATCAGTTGAAATAATTCAAGCAGATGGAAACACCAAAAATATAGGAATGAATAAAGAGTATTTAAATAATGATTTATATAAATATTCAGTTTTGATTGATACATCTGATTATATTGGAGTTCTTGAATATTATTTTATAGTGGGATATGAGCATGGAAGAGTATACTACGGAAATAATGAGGAAAGATTAGGTGGAATAGGCAGAGTATACAACCATAATCCTGTGCCATATCAAATTACTGTATATGAGAAAACAATAGTACCTAATTGGTATAAAGAAGGGGTCATTTATCAAATATTTGTTGATAGATTTTTTAATGGAAACAAAGATGGAAAGATCAATTCTCCAAAGAAGAATTCTTTTATATATGGAACTTGGAATGATTCGCCTATGTATATTAAAGATAATTTAGGAAGATTAGTTAGATGGGACTTTTATGGAGGAAATTTAAAGGGGATAACTGAGAAATTAGATTATCTTAAGAAATTAGGAATAAGCATAATATATTTAAATCCAATTTTCAAAGCAGCTAGTTGTCATAAATACGATACGGGGGATTATGAGATTGTTGATGAAATGTTTGGTACAAACGAAGAATTCAAAATATTGTGTCAAAAAGCTAAGGAAAGGGGGATAAGGATAATATTAGATGGCGTTTTTAGTCATACAGGAGATGATAGTAAGTATTTTAACAAATTTGGAAACTATCAAACTATTGGCGCATGTCAATCAACTAATTCACCATACTACAGGTGGTATAGATTCGCTGATTATCCTCATACTTATGAATGTTGGTGGGGAATTGATAATCAACCTAATGTTAATGAAATGGAACCTAGTTATATTGAATACATCATTAAAGGAGAAAATTCAATAATAAAGAAATGGATGGAGCTTGGGGCTAGTGGATGGAGACTAGATGTAGCTGATGAACTTCCAGATGAATTTATTGTTATGATTAAAGAGAAAATGAATGAGGTGTATAGTGATAATGTTCTTATTGGAGAAGTATGGGAAGATGCTTCAAATAAAATAAGTTACTCAAAAAGAAGACACTATCTCTATGGGAAAGAATTAGATTCTATAACAAATTATCCACTTAGAGATAGTCTTATTAATTTTGTTAAGGGACACATGAAATCAGATAAGTTTTCTAAAAAAGTAATGTCTTTATTTGAAAATTATCCAAAAGAAAATTTTTATGCAAATATGAATATTATTGGAACCCATGATACAGAAAGAATACTAACAATATTAGATAAAAAAATAGAATTATTAAAAATTATAATTGCATTACAAATGACGTTACCAGGAGTACCTTTGGTATATTATGGTGATGAAGCTGGCCTTGAAGGTGGAAAAGACCCAGAAAATCGAAAGGCTTATCCATGGGGAAGAGAAAATAAAGAAATTTTAGACTTTTATAAATTAATTATAGGAATAAGAAATAAAGAAAATGCCTTAAAAAAAGGTGGGTTAAGATTTTATAGTACAGACCTAGATGTATGTGCTTTTGAAAGATATTATGAGAATGAGAAAATAATAGTTCTTACAAATACAAAAGGAAGCAGAATAACTTTACAAAATATAAATATTGAAGGATCATACATTGATATATTAGATCAGGACAAAAGGTACAAGGGGATAGAATTAAATAATGCTTTGGTATTAGAAGGGTATGATATCAAGGTGTTAAAATGTGATAAATAATTTTTTATGAGAATTTATGCAACAGAGAGGGGAATGTTATTCATGGGAAAAAATGAAATCGTGGCAATGATATTAGCAGGGGGTCAAGGATCTAGGCTAGGGGTGCTAACTAAGAAATTAGCAAAACCAGCAGTACCATTTGGAGGAAAGTATAGGATTATAGATTTTCCATTAAGTAACTGTGCAAACTCAGGAATATACACAGTTGGAGTATTAACACAATATAAACCATTAGAATTAAATGCACATATTGGTATTGGAGAACCATGGGATCTAGATAGAAAATGTGGTGGGGTAAGAATATTACCACCTTATCAAGAAGAAAAGGGAGGAAAGTGGTACAAAGGAACAGCCAATGCAATATACCAAAACATAGAATTTGTAGATGGTGCTGAACCTGAATATATTTTAATTCTATCAGGAGATCATATTTATAAAATGGATTATACTAAGATGCTAGATTTCCATAAAGAAAGAGGAGCAGATGCAACTATAGCTGTTATAGAAGTACCTAAAAATGAGGCTAGTAGATTTGGAATAATGAATACTAGAGAAGATATGTCGATTTATGAGTTTGAAGAAAAACCAGAAAAGCCAAAAAGTAATTTAGCATCTATGGGAATATATATATTTAATTGGAAAACATTAAAGAAGTATTTAAAAGAAGATGAAGCTAATAAAACTTCTAGCAATGATTTTGGAAAAGATATTATTCCTGGAATGTTAAGTGATGGAAATAAAATGGTGGCTTATCCATTTAAAGGATACTGGAAGGATGTAGGAACAATTGATAGCCTTTGGGAAGCTAATATGGATTTATTAAAAGATGATAATGAACTAAATTTATATGATGAAGATTGGAAGATATATTCTGTAAATCCAGTAAGACCAGCTCAATATATTGGAGAAGGAGCAAAGATCAAAAATTCATTAATAGTTGAAGGTTGTGTAGTTAATGGAGAAATAGAAAACTCTGTATTATTTCAAGGGGTACAAGTAGGTAAAAATTCTATAATACGGGATTCTGTAATAATGACTAATGCCAAAATTGGTGACAATGTAATTATAGAGAAAGCTATTGTGGGGTCAAATGCTATAGTAAGAAAAGATTGTAAAATAGGATTAGAAGATGAGATTGCAATTATTGCAGCTAAAGAAGAGGTTAAGATGGGAACAATAATAGAAAGTAATAAGGCTGTATAGAAGACATAAGGTATGGGGGGAGAGAAATATGAATAATTGTCTAGGAATAATAAATTTAGATGGAAATGAAAGTAAGATGGGAGAATTAGTAGTTAATAGACCTCTTGCATCAGTTCCAATAGCTGCTAGATATAGAATTATAGATTTTGTTTTATCAAATATGACTAACTCTGGTATAGACTGCATAGGTATATTCACTAAGAATAAATCGAGATCATTAATTGATCATTTAACAAATGGAAAGCCATGGGATTTGAATAGAAAAAAAGATGGATTAAGAGTATTTAATTTTGGTAAGGATGATCCTTCATATGAAGATGTTCATAATTTTGCTGAAAATATTGAATTTTTTAAATATAGCCATAAAGAATATATTTTATTAGCACCCTCTTATATGATTTGTAATATAAATTACGAGGAGATAATAAATTATCATAAAAAAAGTTGTAAAGATGTAACTATAGTATATAAAAATATTAAGGAAACAAAAGGTTCCTTTGAAGATTGTAATGTGCTTAATTTAGGAGACTTAGGAGATGTTATAAGTATCGGAGAGAATATAGGAAATTGTAAGAATGTAAATATAAGCATGGAAATGTATGTTTTAAAAACAAGTACATTTATTGATATAATTCATAAATGCATAAGAAGTGGAATGTATAGGAAAGTGAGAGACTATATTGCTGGTAATTTAGACAGTTTAAGGGTTGGAGCTTATGAATTTGAGGGACATTTAGAGTGCATAAATTCACTTAAGTCTTTATATAATGCCAATCTAGCATTATTAAATAGAAGAATAAGTAAAGAGATATTTAGTGAGGAAAGACCAATATTCACAAAATCAAAAGATGAAGCTCCAACACATTATACAAATTCAAGCAATGTAATAAATTCAATAATAGCAAATGGTTGTTATGTCAAAGGAGAAGTGGAGAATTGTGTAATTGGAAGAAGAGTTTATATAGGAGAAGGAGTAAAACTTAAAAATTGTGTTATTATGCAAAATAGTAGAGTAGAAGATAATGCTGTTCTAGATAATGTTATAGCAGATAAAGGAACTGAAATTAAGAAGAATGAGAAACTTATAGGTTCGCAATTATATCCCTTATTTATAAAGAAGAATAAAGTTGTTTAATAAGATATCTCAAAATAGAAGTGAATTTCTATTTTGAGATATCTTTAATTTATTCAATATTTTGCTTGTAAAGTCTGTTAAAGTGGGATTTAATTATAAAGAAAATTCTTGAAAAGTAATGAAACTTATCCTAGTATATCAGTATATGAAATATGGCGAATTTTTAGATAAAAGAGATTATTTAAGCAATAATATTGATATTTGGATAATATGAGAAATTAAATAAGAATATTATGTGGTAAGATTAAATCCGTTGCTGAGGCAAACAAAAACAACAAAATGTTTGTAAAAAATAAAACAAAAAAGTTGTTGACAAGGTTTTGCTAAG
>NZ_JANDMF010000080.1:0-13907 GCF_031626875.1 Clostridium sp. SHJSY1 | reverse complement strand
ATGGGGGGAATCACTAAAAAAACATTTAAAAAAAGAGCATAACCATGGGCTTTATCGAGTTTCCGTGAGTGCTCAAAGATTAAAAGGGGGATTCACATTTCTACTCTCTTTTTTTAGTATTTATATTATTGTAAGGAGTTTGGATTAAACATTATTTTAACATAGCATTTAATTTAGTTGATTCTTGATCTAACATATCTAATTTTTTGTTTGTATCATCAACTTGTTTTTCAAGGTTTTTAACATAGTCAATTAATTTTTGTACTTCTCCTTTGTCTGAATCATATTGTTTTGAAGTTTCATTAATTTGTTGCTGTGCTTTTTGAACTGTTTCAACAGCAGTATCTATTTTTTTGGTATTTACTACCTTATTGAAGCTTATTCCTGCACCTGCAATCATTCCTGCAATTGTAATTCCTGCTAATATCTTTGTTAAACCTGCTCCTATCATTTTGTACTCCTCCTAAGTAAATTATTTATTAATTTTATAGTTAATTTATACAACAATGTTATGATAATATGAATTAGTTTTTTGAACAATAGTAGGCCTATGGAGAGTATTCCATGTAGTTAAAAATAAGTTTATAAGAATTAATAAAGGCTTTGATTGGAATGAATAGAAAAATTATTTGTATGGGAAAATATACAAAATAATATTTGTTGTTTTTTGTTAAATCAACTGTGATGAGGGGAGAGAATTCTAATAATTGCAGTAAATTAATAAGTTTTTTTAATTATCATCTAAAATTAGAATTACAAATATTTTATATGTTAATTACTTCTCTAACTTTAAAATTCTTTATTTATGCAAAATATTTAACAATTTGCGATATTTTGCATATTTGCAGCTTTATTGTATATATAATTAAAATATACAAAATAAAGGGGGAAACAAACATGAAAAAAAAGATTACTTTTTTACTAGCTATGTCTATAGCATTAATAAGCGTTACACCAATAGCTAAAGCTTCTACAACTGATAACATAAAGGTTAACTATTCTAATAGTGATATTAATTCAAATTTAAATCAGCTGAACATTAATTCTGATTTACAGGTTAATGTTGATAATCAAACAGTGAAAAATTCTGTATACAAGTCTCTTCTAATTGGTCGATTTGATAGAAGTGATGTAAATGCTCCAAGGTTTGCATGGAGTAATAGTACAATTAAAGCTAGATTTATTGGAACTGGCATAAGTGTAAATTTAAAATCTTCAGGAGATAATTGGTTTAATGTGGTAGTTGATGGAGTTAATCAAGCACCTATTAATGTAACTCCTTCAACGACATCGCCTATTGTACTTGCATCAGGATTAAAGAAAGATATGCATACCATAGAATTAGTTAAAAGAACTGAAGCTTACATAGGAGATGCTCAATTTTTAGGATTCCAAGTTTCAGATGGATCATTATTCATTCCACCACAATCTTCTTCCAAACGTATAATGTTTATTGGCGATTCAATTACTTGTGGTTATGGGAATGAAGGGACAAGCCAATATCAAACATTTACAACTAAAAATGAAAATTCATCTTTAGCTTATGGAGCTGTGACAGCTAAACTTTTAGGAGCAGATCCAATGACTATTAGCTGGTCAGGAAAAGGAGTACTTCGTAATTATGGAGGAGATACTACAGATGTAATGCCAGATTTAATGGATCAAGTGTTACCTTATGATAAAACTTTAAAATGGGATTCTCAAAGTTGGATTCCACAAGTTGTAGTTATAAATCTTTCTACTAATGACTACGGTATAGGAATTCCAGATAAAGCAGATTTCACAAATGCATATACAAAGCTTGTAGATAAAGTGCGTGCAGATTATCCAGAAGCTAATATTTACTGTGCAGTGGGGCCTATGCTTAGTGGGGACAAGCTTGAGAGTGCAAGGAATTATATAAGTGGGATAGCTACTTCAAAAGAAACTTCTGGGGATAACAAGATTCACTTTATAGAATTCCCAGTACAAGATTTTGCAAATGGACTAGGTGAAGATTGGCATCCTAGTGTGAAAACACATGAACTTATGGCAAATCAACTTGCTTCCCAAATTCAAAAAGATTTAGGATGGAACAGATAGAGTTCATCCAATTTAATAAAAAGATGTTTTCTTTGTGATGAAGAAAACATCTTTTTTAGTGTTTCTAGAATTTATAACAATTATAGATATCAAAGTGAAATCTTTATACAATCTTAATGCCATATAAGACATTCCTAACACCATCTTAATTTTTTCTGCAATATAATAATAGGCGAAGGGGAGGATGTAACTTATGGATATTATAATTCAAGTAATAGGTATAGTAGTATTAATGCTATTAGGTTACCTTTGTTATGTTTTATTAAGGAGTGATAAGGTATGATTAATTCAGTTTTACAATACACTTTATATCTATTAATTTTAGTTGTACTAGCTATTCCTTTAGGTAAATATATTGGAAAAGTTATGAATGGAGAAAAAGTATTTTTATCTAAGGTACTAGTTCCAGTAGAAATCTTTATATACAAGATATTAAGAATAGATAAAAATGAACAAATGAATTGCAAAAAGTATGGATTATCAGTGATACTGTTCAGTGCTTTAGGTTTTGTAGTATTATTTTTACTTAATATTTTACAAGGAATTTTATTTTTAAATCCAGAAGAAGCTCAAGGGACTTCATGGCATTTAAGCTTTAATACAGCAGTTAGTTTTATCACCAATACAAATTGGCAAGCTTATTCAGGAGAAAGTCAATTAAGTTATTTAACTCAACTCCTTGGGCTTACAGTTCAAAATTTTCTTTCAGCAGCAGTAGGAATAGCTGTTTTATTTGCTCTTTTAAGAGGGTTTATTAAGGTAAAGGAAGAGGGACTAGGAAGCTTTTGGAGTGATATTACAAGAATTACTTTATATATACTTTTACCATTATCTATAATTCTGTCTTTATTATTAGTGTCTCAAGGAGTTATACAGAATTTTTCTTCTTACGAAAGTGTAGAATTAGTTGAGCCAATTACTCTTGATGATGGTACTGTAGTAACTAGCCAAGTTGTCCCACAAGGTCCAGCTGCTAGTCAGGAAGCTATTAAACAGTTAGGAACAAATGGTGGTGGGTTCTTTGGTACAAATTCTGCACATCCATTAGAAAATCCTAATGCATTTTCAAATTTATTAGAATTGATTTCAATTTTATTAATACCAGCAGCTTTATGTTTTACTTTTGGAAGGAATATAAAAGATAAAAGACAAGGTGTGGCTATATTTGTGGCTATGTTTACCATGTTAGTTTTAGCTCTTGCAGTAATAGCTGTTAGTGAAGCCAAGGCAACACCTCAATTAGCTCAAAATGGAGTTGTAGATATATCCACTATAAATCAAGCTGGTGGAAATATGGAAGGGAAAGAGAGTAGATTTGGAATTGCTGGATCAACTACATGGGCAGCATTTACAACAGCTGCATCTAATGGATCAGTAAATTCTATGCATGATAGTTATACTCCTCTTGGAGGAATGGTAACTATGTTATTAATTCAGCTTGGAGAAGTGGTATTTGGTGGAGTTGGATGTGGTCTTTATGGAATGTTAGCATTTGCAATTGTAACAGTATTTATTGCAGGTTTAATGGTTGGAAGGACTCCTGAATATTTAGGCAAAAAAATTGAACCTTTTGAAATGAAGATGGCTATGATTATGTGCTTAGCAACTCCAGTAGCTATACTTGTAGGAAGTGGGATAGCATCAATGGTTCCAGGGGTTAGAGATAGTTTAACAAATAGTGGAGCACATGGATTTTCAGAAATGCTTTATGCATATTCATCAACTGGTGGGAATAATGGTTCTGCATTTGCAGGGTTTGGAGCTAATACAGTGTTTATAAATGTTACAACAGGGATAGTGATGCTATTTGCAAGATTTGTCCCTATAATGGCAACACTTGCTATTGCAGGATCTTTAGTAAAGAAAAAGAGAGTAGCAACAAGTGTGGGAACTTTACCAACACATAATGGATTATTTATAGGGCTTCTTATAATGATTGTGATCTTAGTTGGAGCATTAAGCTTTTTCCCAGCTTTAGCATTAGGGCCAATAGTTGAACATTTTCAAATGATATTGTAGGAGGGAAAGTCGTGAATAATAACAAGGAAAAATCCTTTGCTAATAAAAAAATGTTAAAAAGAGCTATAAAAGACTCTTTTATAAAATTAAATCCTAAAATTCAAATACAAAATCCAGTAATGTTTATAGTCTATGTGGCTGCAGCTCTTACTACTATACTTTTTATTCTTTCGTTATTTGGAGTTAAAGATAATTCAGCAGGTTTTATTTTTGGTATAGCTATATTATTATGGTTCACTGTTTTGTTTGCAAATTTTGCAGAAGCTATTGCAGAGGGTCGGGGTAAAGCTCAAGCAGATGCATTACGTTCTTCCAAAAAGGATGTTCAGGCAAATAAAATAGAATCAGTACAGGGAAAAGAAAATATAACAAAAGTTAATTCTACAGATCTTAGAAAAGATGATATGGTTATAGTTTATGCTGGAGAACAAATTCCAGCAGATGGTGATGTTATAGAAGGGGCAGCTTCCGTTGATGAAAGTGCAATAACAGGGGAATCAGCTCCTGTTATAAGAGAAAGTGGTGGGGATAGAAGTGCTGTAACAGGAGGAACAACAGTAATTTCAGATTGGATTATAATAAGAGTTACAAATGATCCTGGTGAAAGTTTTATGGATAAAATGATTGCAATGGTAGAAGGTGCTTCAAGAAAAAAGACACCTAATGAAATGGCACTTCAAATTTTATTGGTATCACTTACTATTATCTTTTTAATTGTAACAGTTACTTTGTATGCATATTCTGATTTCTCATTTAAAGAATTGGGACAATCTAATACTACTTCAGTTACATCATTGTTAGCACTTTTAGTATGCTTAGCACCTACAACAATAGGAGCTTTACTATCAGCTATAGGTATTGCTGGTATGAGTAGACTTAATGAAGCAAATGTACTAGCTATGAGTGGCAGAGCTATTGAAGCAGCTGGAGATGTTGATATATTAATGTTAGATAAAACTGGGACAATTACCCTTGGAAATCGTGAAGCTAGTGAGTTTATTCCAGTAGATGGAGTTGATATAAATGAACTTGCAGATGCAGCACAATTATCTTCATTAGCAGATGAAACACCAGAAGGTAGAAGTGTTGTAATACTTGCTAAAGAACAGTTTGGTATAAGAGGACGTAAAATGAGTGAGTTAAATGCAGAGTTTATTCCATTTACAGCAAAAACAAGGATGAGTGGTGTTAATTTTACTGGAAATGAGGTTAGAAAAGGTGCAGCTGAAGCAGTAAAAGGATATGTTTTGTCTAAAGGAGGAAACTACTCACAAGAATGTGATGAAGTTGTAAAATCAGTTGCGAGTGTTGGGGGAACACCTTTAGTAGTTGCTAAAAATGGCAAGGTATTAGGAGTAATTCATTTAAAGGATATAGTAAAAAAAGGAGTAAAAGAAAAGTTTTCAGATCTTAGAAAAATGGGTATAAAGACTATTATGATAACAGGAGACAATCCACTTACAGCAGCAGCTATTGCAGCAGAAGCTGGAGTTGATGATTTTCTTGCTGAAGCCACTCCAGAAGGAAAGCTTGAAATGATAAGAGAATTTCAGAGAAAAGGTCATCTTGTTGCCATGACAGGAGATGGAACAAATGATGCACCAGCTCTTGCACAGGCAGATGTAGCTGTGGCTATGAACACAGGAACTCAAGCAGCAAAAGAAGCAGGCAATATGGTAGATTTAGATTCTTCACCAACAAAGTTAATTGATATAGTAAGAATAGGCAAGCAGCTTCTTATGACAAGAGGTTCATTAACTACATTTAGTATTGCAAATGATATAGCAAAATACTTTGCTATTATACCTCCACTTTTTATAGGCCTTTATCCTGAACTTAATATATTAAATATAATGAGACTTCATAGTTCAGAAAGTGCTATATTTTCAGCAGTTATATATAATGCACTAATAATAGTTGCTCTTATTCCACTAGCATTAAAAGGTGTAAAATATAGAGAAGTTCCAGCTAGTAAATTATTATCAAGAAATATGCTAGTATACGGTCTCGGCGGGATTATAGCACCATTTATCGCAATTAAGATTATTGATTTACTAATTACTTTTGTAGGCATAGTTTAAGGGGGAATAAAAGATGAAACAAGTAAAGTCAGTTGCAGCAAAAGCAGGGATTCTCTTATTAATATTTACAATTTTATGTGGAGTGATATATCCAGTATTTATTACAGGAATTTCACAAATATTTTTCAAAAACAAAGCAAATGGTAGTATTATAGAAATAGATGGGAAAAAGTATGGTAGTGTACTTTTAGCACAACAGTTCACTGGTGATGAGTATTTATGGGGAAGAATAATGAATATAGATACAAAAACTTTCAAGGATGATAATGGAAAACCATTAATGTATGCAGCTCCGTCAAATTTAAGTCCAGCTAGTGATGACTATAAAAAACTTGTAGCAGAAAGGGTGGATAGAATAAAAGAATCTAATCCACAAGAAGGTGACAAGCCAATTCCAGTAGATTTAGTAACATGTTCAGGTAGTGGACTTGACCCACATATTTCAGTAGCTGCTGCAGATTATCAAGTTGAAAGAATTGCTAAAAGTAGAGGAATCAGTAATGATAAAGTTATGGAAATAGTTAAAAAATATACTGAAGGAAGATTTCTTGGAGTATTTGGAGAGGAAACAGTTAATGTATTGCAAGTCAATCTAGCTTTAGATGGGATATTAAAATAGTGAGGTGTTAGAAATAAATGAGTGATATGCGTCCAGATCCAGATAAATTATTAAAACAAATAAATAGTGCTGAAAATAAAAAAGGAAAGTTAAAAATTTTCTTTGGATATGCAGCTGGTGTTGGAAAAACATATACGATGTTGGATGCAGCTCACTCAGCTCAAAAGGCAGGTATAGATGTTGTTGTTGGATATATAGAACCACATACAAGAAAAGATACACAAGAACTACTAGAAGGATTAAAAATTATTCCTCCTTTAAAAGTTCCTTATAAGGGCATAATGTTAAATGAATTTGACTTAGATTCAGCTTTAGAAAGAAAACCAGAAATAATTTTAGTAGATGAACTTGCCCACACTAATGTAAAAGGACTTAGACATACAAAGAGATATAGTGATATAGAAGAACTCCTCAATGCTGGAATTGATGTATATACTACTGTTAATGTGCAACATATAGAAAGTTTAAATGATATAGTAGCTTCAATTACACATATAGTAGTTAGAGAACGTATTCCAGATAGGATTTTTGATGAGTCAGACCAAGTTGAATTAATAGATATAGAGCCAATAGATTTAATAGAAAGATTAAATAAAGGCAAGATATACAAGGAAAGTCAAAGCAAAAAGGCTTTAAGTAACTTTTTTACAAAGGAAAACTTAGTAGCCTTACGTGAAATTGCATTAAGAAAAACAGCTGATAGAGTTAATAAGGAAGTTATAATTAATAAAAATGAAAGCAATAATAATTATCACACAAATGAACATATTTTAGTGTGTCTTAGTTCATCTCCTTCTAATCCTAAGGTTATAAGAACTGCTGCTAGAATGGCAGATGCTTTTCATGGAAAATTTACAGCACTTTTTGTTCAGACTATACATTCAAAAGATTTAGAAGATAAAAATATAGATAAAATTAGGGCAAATTTAAAGCTTGCAGAGGAATTAGGAGCAGAGATTGCTACAACTTATGGAGATGATGTACCATATCAAATTGCTGAATATGCTAAGGTTAGTGGAATATCTAAGGTTGTACTAGGTAGAACTAATACAAGTAAGATTTTTAGGACAAAGCTAGGCTTTGTTGATAAACTTGTAAGTCTAGCTCCAGATATAGATATTTATGTTATTCCAGATAAGGATGCACCTAAATTTCCATTTAAAAAGAAGCACATGAAAAATTTTGGATTCTCATATTTAGATTTTTTAATGATGATTGGAATTATGATTTTATGTATAATTCTAAGCTTTTATGTAGATAGTTTAGGATTTAGTGAAGCTAATATAATAACTATTTTTATATTAGGAGTTTTATTAATTTCAAGTAAGACAAATGGAAAGATATATGGTGTTATATCATCGCTTATAGGAGTTTTATCTTTTGATTTCTTTTTCATTGAGCCTAGGCTTACATTTAGTACTTATGATTCACAATATATTGTTACATTTTTATTCATGCTTACAGCATCAATAATAACAAGTACTCTCACAAGTAAAGTAAAAGAACAAGCAGATACTTCAGCTATAATAGCTTATAGGACAAATGTATTGTTAGATGCTAGCAGAGAACTTCAAAAAGCAAATACTTTGAAAGAAATTGCGATGAAATCTCAAATTCAGATATATAAATTACTGAAAAAGCCAGTTGTTTTTTATATAGTAAAGAATGAAAAAATAATAAAAACATATACTTTCAAAGATGAAAACAACTCAAAGCTTGAAGAAAAGTATATAGGAGCTGATGAGAAGGCAGTTGTGGCATGGGTAATAAGAAATAAGAAAAAGGCAGGGGTAGGAACAGAAACACTTCCAGGTTCTAAAGCCTTATATGTTCCTTTGATTGGTCAAGATAAGGTTCTAGCAGTTATTGGAATAGTTATAGAAAATAATCAAGATATAGATAGTGGAGAAAAATCATTATATAGGGCAATGCTTAATCAAATATCCTTTGCATTAGAAAAACATGACCTTAATGAAGCACAGAAACTAGCTTTAATGCAAGCTGAAAAGGAAAGGTTTAGAGCTAATTTATTAAGAGCTATTTCTCATGATTTAAGGACACCCCTTACGAGTATTTCAGGGTCAGCTAATTTATTATTAACTAATAATATAGATGAAGAATCAAGAAAAAAGTTAACTTTAGATATATATGATGATTCTCTTTGGCTTATTAATTTAGTAGAAAATTTATTATCTGTTTCAAGAATAGATAAGGATGGAGTGAATTTGCATAAAGAACCTCAATTAGTTGAAGAAATTATAACTGAAGCATTAAATCATGTAAATAGAAAAGTTAAGGAGCATATTATTAAAGTAAATCTAAAAGACGATCTATTGATGGTTGATGTAGATGTTAGATTAATAATTCAAGTTATAATAAATATAGTTGATAATGCCATAAAGTATACAGAACCAGGTTCTGAGATAAACATAAATGTTTGTGTTAATGGTGAAAAAGTAATTATGGAAATTGCAGATAATGGAGAAGGAATAAGCAAGCATAATAAAGAATGTATATTTGATATGTTTTTCACTGTTAATGGAAATAAGGGAGATAGTAGAAGAGGTCTTGGTCTTGGACTTGCTCTCTGCAAATCCATAATAAATGCTCATGGTGGAAAAATTTATGTTAGAGATAATAAACCTCAAGGAACAGTGTTTGGCTTTACATTATCATTAGTGGAGGTTAAAGGAAATGAAGATATCAATTTTAGTAGTGGAAGATGATAAAGCAATAAAAAATTTTATATCAACAGCATTAGATGCAAACTCTTATAATTGTTTGACTGCAGAAAATGGAGAGCAAGCTATATTAATAACAACATCTAAAAGACCAGACATTATTATATTAGATTTAGGTCTTCCAGATATAGATGGAGTGGAGATAATTAAGAAGGTAAGGAGTTGGTCAATTTGTCCTATTATAGTGGTTAGTGCAAGAAGTGAAGATAGAGACAAGATTGAGGCACTAGATGCAGGAGCTGATGATTACTTAACAAAGCCTTTTAGTGTTGATGAACTTTTAGCTAGAATAAGAGTTGCTATTAGAAAGGTGAATTATGACAACACATCTAATAAAGAAACTAGTATTTTCGTAAACGGGAATTTAAAAATAGATTATGGTGCAGGATGTGTTTTTCTTAATAATGAAGAAGTACATCTTACTCCAATAGAATATAGACTTATATGTGTGCTTGCTAAAAATGTTGGAAAGGTTCTTACTCACACCTATATATTGAAGGAAACTTGGGGACATAGTTATGAAAATGAAGTATCTTCTTTAAGAGTATTTATGGCGACTTTAAGAAAGAAGATTGAAAAAGATACAAATAATCCTGTATATATTCAAACCCATATAGGGGTTGGGTATAGAATGATAAGAGTTCAAGAAGATGAAGGATAGTTAGATCAAACTTAGATATAAATTAAAGGTAGAATTTGTAGTTTTTGAACACAAGTTCTACCTTTTGGATTGAGTTACTAAACCATAATTTGACCACCATTTACTAAAATACTTTGACCAGTCATATTATTAGAACCTTTACCAGCCATAAATGAAACAAGTTCAGCAACATCTTCACAAGTTGTGAATCTATTAAGTGGAATTTGCTTTAATCTATATTCTTTGAAATAATCTTCTGTCACATTCATAATCTTAGAAGTTTCTTTAGTTATATTGTCCTGCATATTTGTATAAACAACACCAGGACAATAAGCATTTACTGTAATATTATATCTAGCTAAAGAAATTGCCATTTCTCTAGTCATTCCACGAACAGCCCATTTGGTTGTAGTATACTCAAACGAAACTGGAGTTTCTCCAAAAGAAGCTTGACTTGATGCATTTAAAATTTTTCCTCCACCTTGTTTTATCATAATTGGAAGTACTGCTTGGACACATAACATCATTGAAATAACATTAACATTAAATGTTTCTTGGATATCTTTTACTGTGACTTTATCCATAGTTCTGATTGGACAAATACCAGCATTGTTAATAAGTATATCTATTCTTCCAAACTTTTCATAAACCTTTTTAACCATTAATTTAACTTGATTCTCGTCAGACACATCTGCAGGAACACTAATGCAATTCACTTTGTTTTTACTTAAAACTTTATACACTTCATTTGCATGTGCTTCTGTTCTACTATTAACTGCAATTTGATATCCATCTTCTGCTAATTTAAAAGTAATTGCCTTTCCAATTCCTGCTCCTGCACCAGTTATTAATGCTACTTTTTTATTTTCCATAATTTATATTTCCTCCTTATTAAATCTCTACCATATGTGGAATTACCTTCAAATCGTGAGTTGCTAAAATTTCAACACAGTTATCTTTTCGAGACATCTCCTGAACCCAGTTTAAAGATTTTGTCATTTTTTGCTTATTAGCCATAACTCCTGGAAGTCTCATTTCTTCCCAAGACTCTCTTTGATAACCACAATCTCCTGTTAATAAAATAAACTTTCCTTCATTTTGAATAAGAACTGCTATACTTCCTAAAGAGTGACCTGGTACATGAACCAGAATCAAAGATTCATCACCAAATACATCAAAAGATTTATTAAATGGTCCATATTTAGAATCTGAAAATTTATATGTTTTTATATTAATACCCTCCCAAATTCTTTTAGTATATCGTATTCTATTTTTAGCAGATGCAATTTTTTCTTCTTGGCTAACTAGGATATTTTTTGCATTCCTCACAAGTTTTAATCCACTTGCATGATCAACATCAAGATGTGTTAAAAATACATAATCAATTTCCTCTGGTTTAATGCCTAATCTATACAATTGTTCATCTACTGCTGCTCCATCTGGAAGTTTAGCTTTATTTACTAAAAATAATCTTAAAGAAATGCTTTTAATTTGGTTATGCCTTACATCACTATGCCATGATGTGTCTACAAGTATCTTTCCTTTAGGATGTTCTATTAAATATACTGATGAAGGTAGCCAAATTCGATTTTTAGAATTTCTCCCTATTCCTGTATATGCTATAGGATTTTTTGATAAATCATTAAATAAAACAGCTCTATCTATTAAAACTTCTCCACAGTGCAAAACATGTATTTTAATTTTATTCCCCATAAGAAAAAACCTTTCTATAATATAATTATTTGTTTTTTATGATATTAAGTATCTAAGATAAATATCCAACTACCATACAGTTTCTATTCCATTACTTAATTGATTTGGTTTTTTAGGCAATCTTTTAAGAACAACAATATTTCTAATGGCAAAACCAATGCTTACAATTCCAAGCACATAGAACCATGGATTATTAGAAAATGAAAAGTAATCACTTGTTAGTGACCACATATTGATAGGTAAGAATGAGTTTATTGTTCCTACTAATATTACAATGGCCAATTTATAAGAAGAACCAATCCGTGTTTTTCTTTTCTCCCAATATAAGCCAGGGACTATAGCAATCAGAACATTTGTGAAAATAAACCATTTAAACATATATGGATCATTCATAAAAACTCGAAACAAATTTACAACACCAACAAAAATTATTATCTGACCTAGTATACGCAAAAAAGCTTCTTTTACAGTTATAGAATCAGTATGAAGAGCTCCCCATATTTCCTGACGTTCCACAAAAATACACTTATACAAATTATAAATTTCAAATAGATTCCAAATAATAAGTGCTATGGATGAGACAGTAAAAAACCAAAACCCTCCAGTAGCTTTTGCTGCCATAGCAAATACAACTGCCCCCATAGAATCATGGGCAAAATAAAAAGTATGCATCCACACTGGATAAGGTGCACTTTTCTCTCTTCTTACCAATTTGAAACTGTAAACATACTCCATATATCCAATAAAAAAGGTTAGTGATGCTATAATAAGAATCAGTGCAAACTGTGGATTTTGCTGACTGAATGCATATGTGAAATCTTGCAGTGTATAGTTTCCAGGGTAAATTGAAAACAGTTTTTCTAGCATAAAGAATCCTCCTTAATAAATTCCTATATATTGATTATTTTGCATATGTATATTATAATTTTTTTGCATATATACATTCAATTGCCAATATTATAAAAAATGTGTATTATTCCACACTTAAACCAATTTTGATGAATATCATGGAGAATTTTTATGAAAAAGATAGATCGAAGGATACAGAAAACAAAGAAAGAAATCCGAAATGCATTTATAGAACTTATACAAACCAAAGAATACAAATCAATAACAATAACTAAGTTAGCCTCAATTGCTAATATAGACAGAAAAACATTTTATCTTCATTATGATTCCATTGATGATGTTTTAAAGGAGTTTGAATCAGAAGCTGCAGACAAGGTTCATATTTTATTGAAAAACACACGACCATTTGATATAGAAAAATTCTTTCAAGGATTGACAAAAATCATGAATGAAAATATCAGTTTCTATCGTCATATCTCAACATTTGAAACATCATATGCTTTTTTTCTAGAACAATGTAAAGATATTCTGAAAAATTCAATTAAAGAATCATTTTATGTAAACTCTGGATTGACTGTTGAAATATTTGAGATTTATACAGAGTATATTGCTTCAGGAATAATAGGTATATATACAAATTGGCTTAGCACTAATTCTAAAGTGAATTTGGACGAACTAACGAATATCGCTGTTGATGCTGTTAAAAATGGATGGAATAGAATTCTGCAGAATCCACTTTAATATGGTTGGGGGATAAATCATAGTATAAAAAGATGTATAAATTCTAGAATTTAATATATCGAATATAGTTAAATACCTAAAATTTAGTCTTAAAAAGTAAAATTTTATATAAAAATCTTAGTTTCAAGAGTAAATTATGGACTTTCAAGAAAACTATGTTTAAATAATATATATATTATGATAACCTGGTTATGAGGTTAATTTTAACCTATTTATAGAGTTATTATTAACTTTTAAATTTATATTTAAGGAGTGAATATCAAATGAAAAAGAAAGTTATTTCAATTCTTGCAGTTGCAGCATTAGCATTCTCACTAGGGGGAGCACCGACAAAAGCTAGCGCATCTACATCTGGAGACATTACTATTGAACCAAATGGGTCTATGACTTTACAACAAGCTATAGATAAGGTACAACCAGGT
>NZ_JANDMF010000079.1:0-14744 GCF_031626875.1 Clostridium sp. SHJSY1 | reverse complement strand
AAATTTATATGTTTTTATAAAGTAAAGACAAAAGAGATATTTTCAGGAATGAAAATATCTCTTTTGTCAACGGTCTGGGCCTTGATAAATATATCAAGGCTTTTATTTTTGAGAAAAATAGTTTGGATGTATATATTTAAATATAGAAAAATATACAAATATTCCTCAAAATTCACCTTTCTATAACAAAAAAGTGCAAAATAAATATCAAAATATTAAGCTATGTAAGAATTTTTTAAAAATTAATAATAGAAAATGTGTTACAATGCAAAGTAATACATATGATTTTTTATATGTATTATTAGAAAGTTCATATAAATAAAGTGTATATATGATTAAATTGGAATTCTATACCACTAAAAATTGTCATTAAGAAATTCTAAAAAATTTTCATCTTTATTTTGAATTGTGTATTTAAATTTAGCACATATATATTATTAAAAAACAATTCCAGTGAAATAATAATTCTTAAAAATTGCCCGAAAAGATTGTAAAACAAATGTTACTATAAGATAAAGGAGTAGATGAATGAGTGAATTAGAAGCAAAGAAAATACTAGAATACTGGTATAACATGGAATATTTTGCCCCGTTTTTTCCAAATAAGAAAGAGGGAGATAGTGTTTTATATGGAGCTGTAGAGCAAGATCTTCCTTGGAAGTTTGAAAATGAAAATAAAATATTTCGTTTATACATAGGTAAAATTAATGTAGATGATTTAATAACAAAATTACATGATGTAATGGATATAGAAGAAGGAGTAGAAAGAGAAAACTCTATAACTTATATTGGGAAAATTGAATTTAATAATAAAGGTGAATATGTTAAAGAAAGCTTTAAGATAAATACGTTTTTATTTGCAGTAACCTCAATAATTAAAAATAAAAGCTTTGACATTGAAATGAATGAAGAAGTAATAACTAAATTTAATAGCAATATAGACAGTATTATACAAAGTAATTATTCAACAATTAATAATAAAGATAATTTAATAATGATTGAAGATTTTATTTTACGACAATTAGATTATTTTAATGAAGAAAATTTCTACTGTTTAGTAAAACAAAGGGCAGAAAGTGAAAATTCAGATGATGTTGATGATATGTTTGATAGTTTCTATGTAAAAGATATATCAATGGTTTTACATAATCTAAAAAGTGATGATAAAATAATAGATTACATAACAGCTAAAGAACAAAAAGATAAATTAAAGATAAAAATAGATAGTGATGTAGAAGCAATGAAAAAATGGACATTACCAGAAAAATATCCTATTGGAAAATGGCCATCTAAGCATAGTCCAAGTCTTATGCAGCAAGTTGCCATTAATATAGGGATTTCTGAGGAAGAGGAAGTTAAAAATATTTTTTCAGTTAATGGGCCTCCAGGTACAGGAAAAACAACACTACTTAAAGAAGTAGTTGCAAACAATATTGTTAATCGCGCAGTAGAACTTTGTAAATATGAAGATCCAAATACTGTATTAAAAATGTGTACAGTTGAAAATCCACCACATGATTTTTATAGAACTTACTATGAATTTCCGAGTGAATTAGAGAAGTTTAGTATGATAGTTGCTTCTAATAATAATTCTGCAGTGGAAAATATATCTTTAGATTTGCCAAATGCTTTTGATATGGAAGCAGATAAAACATATACAGGAAAATTTGATGTAAATGATTTAGAAGAAATCTATTTTTCAGATGTGGCTAGTATGATTACAGGGATAAAATCCTGGGGACTTATTTCAGCACCTTTAGGAAATATGTCAAATATAAAAGAAGTAAAAAGATCCTTAAATACAAATAAAAATCAGTTATTTGGAAGTTATTTTAACGATGAATCTAAAAAGGTAGATTGGAAAATAGCTAAGGATGGTTTTATAAAGCAATATAATCTAGTTAAAAGATATCAAGCAGGAATTATTTCAGATGCAAAAATATTACATGATTCATATGATAAGAAAACTGAATTAGATAGACTAGAATTAGAACATGCTATATTGGTTAATGAACTTAAAGAAAAAGAAAAGATTTTAGCCGATGTTTCAAACAATGAAAAACGTAACTTAGAGGAAACAAAAACTATAAATGAAAGTATAATTAGCTTAAAAAATAGTTTGAGTTTCTTTCAAAAACTATTATTGAAAATATCAAAGAAATCTATAGTTGCTAAAAATTTAAATAAGCTTAATAAAATGAAGGAAAAGTTATTGAGTGAGTATTCAGAAATGCAGGTTGAGAAGGCAAGTAGTTCCAATGTGATTTCAAAAGCATTAGATGAACTTAAGGCTAATGAAAAGAGATATGCTGAATTACAGATTGAATATAGTAAGTCTGTAGAAGAAGTTGAGGGAATCAAAGATAAATATAAAACTTCTACTTCTGATAATTTCCCTGATAATAAATTTTTTGAGAATATAACAAGTAATAATATATCTCAAAAAGCATGCCCATGGACTAATGAGGAATATGATAAGCTTAGAGAAGAATTATTTTTCAGAGCTATAATTCTTCAAAAAGCTTTTGTTCAAAATGCAAAGGGAGTTAAGCAGAATATTCGCATGTTATGTAAGGCATGGGAGAAGAAAGGATTTTTTGAAGGCGACAAACAAATATTTTTTAAACATGTATTCCATACTTTATTTTTAGTGATACCTGTAATATCAACTACATTTGCTTCTGTAGGAAATTTATTAAAATATATTGGAAAAGAAGAACTTGGTACACTTATAATAGATGAAGCAGGACAAGCTGCACCTGCATCTGCAATAGGTGCTTTATGGAGAACTAGAAAGGCAATAGTAGTTGGAGATCCACTTCAAGTAGAGCCTGTTGTCACATCATCTAAAGCTTTATCAAGAATTTTTATTAATAATTTAGAGATAGATTCTGAATATGGTCAAAGTGAATTATCTGTACAAGAACTTGCTGATTTGGCTAATCCTTTTTGTGGTGAGATTAATGGTAAATCAGTTGGATGTCCTTTAGTAGTACATCGTAGATGCATAGAACCTATATTTGATATATCCAATAAAGTTTCTTATGGAAATAGAATGTTTAATGAGACTATAAAGCCAGAAAAGAATATGAATTTCTCAATTGCAACTTCAAGATGGATACATTGTCAAGGTAGTGAAAATGGTAATAAAGATCACTATGTTAGAGAACAAGGAGAAATTGTTGTAAAGTTAATATTAAATGCTTATAATTTTTATGGACCAAGGTTGTTTGAAACAGGAGCAAAAATAATTTATGTGATATCACCATTTACTTCAGTTGTAAATTGTATAAGAGCTAGATTAAAGGAAGAATTTAGTTTAAATAAAGAGTTTAACAAAATTAATATGAAGTATCTAGATGAATGGCTAGAAAATTCAATTGGAACTGTACATAAGTTTCAAGGGAAAGAAGCTGATGAAGTTATTTTTGTCCTTGGATGTGATCAAAATTCAGGTATGATGGCAGCAAATTGGGCAGGAAGTAAGGCAAATATATTAAATGTTGCAGTTACAAGAGCTAAGTATAGAATAGTTATGGTTGGAGATGCAAAGCTTTGGGGTGGTATCCAATACTTTGATGATGCATTTAAAATATTAAAGAATAATTTTGAAAGATTTAAATCTATTAAAGGGAACTAGATTATATATTTGAGGCATTGAGATTTTATGCAAAACACAGATTAAAGATGAGGAGAAGACTTATGAGTGAACTAGAAAAAGCCAAAAAGATCTTAAAATGCTGGTATAATATGGAGTACTTTAAGCCTTTCTTCCCAAATCAAAGGAAAGAAGATCTTGCTTTAGGTGGTAACATAAAGCAAGATTTACCTTGGGTTAATGGGAAAGAAAATGAAATATATCATGTGTATATAGGCAAAATAAAGGTAGAGAATTTAATAACAAAATTACATAATGTAATGAAATTAGAAAAAAATATAATAGAGTATGAAAATTTAATAACATGTGTTGGAAAATTACAACTTAATTATAGAGGTGAATATGTTAGAGGAAGTTTTAGGGTAAATCCTTTTATATTTTCAATAACTGCTTTAATTAATGTAAAAAGTTTTGAAATTGATATTAACGAAGAATTATTAAATAAATTTAATAGTAAAATAGGAAGTATACTAGAAAATGCATATTCACAAGTGAATGAGGAAGAAAAATTAATAGAAATAGAGGATTTGATTTTAAGTCAATTAGACTATTTAAATAAAGATGAGTTTTTTTGTTTAATAAGACCAGGTGTTGAAGGTGAAGTAGATTTAGATGAAAGCATGATTTATAGTGATTATATAAATGATATAGCTAGGGTATCAAATAATATAAATAGTGAAGATAATATAGTAAGTTATATAACAGATGATAATAGAATAAATGGACAAATTGATATAGATATGGAAGACATAAGAAAATGGACACTACCAGGTAAATATTCTATGGGAAAATGGCCAGCCAAGGAAAGTCCAAATCTTATGGAACAGATGGCAATTAATGTAGCTACTTATGAATCTCAGGCAGCTGAAAGTATTTTTTATGTTGATAGTTCAAAAGAAATAAGAAAGCAAATAATACTTAAAGAATTAGTTGCAGATAGTGTGGTTAAACGTGCAGTAGAATTATCTAAATATGAAGATCCTAACAATGCATTTAGTTTACGTAAGCTTAAAAATCCAACAAGTGATTTCTTTAAATCTTATTACGAGTTTCCAAAAGAATTAGAAAAGTATAGCATTCTTGTGGCTTCAAGTAATAAATCAAAGGCTAAAAATATTTCATTAAATTTAAAAAATGCTAGTGATGTAGTTGGAAGCAGAACTCATACAGGTAGTTTTGATATAAATGATTTAGGAGAAATATATTTTTCAGATTTAGCTACAAAATTTACTGGTGAACCTGCATGGGGACTTATTTCAGTTTCTTTAGGGAATGAATTAGATATGAAGGAATTAAAAAGTCTTTTAAATACCAATAAAAATCAGCCTTTTGGACGCTATTTTAATGATGAAGAAAAAATGGTTCATTGGAATATTGCTAAGGAAAGTTTTATTGCTCAATATAAGAAGGTTAAGAGTTATGAAGTAGAAATTATCTCTGATGTAAAAAGAGTATATGCACTAGATAATAAAATAGAAGAATTGACTAAACTTCAAAATGAATTGTTTAAAATTAATAAAGAAATAGAAGAAAAGCAACATTCAATAGAAGAAATTACTAAGATGTCAAAAGAAAATCTAGATGAAACAGAAGCTGTAAATGAAAGTATATTAAATAGGGAAAATGATCCAAGATTTTTTGCTAAGTTAGTATTAAAATTTTTTAAGAAGTCTAAGATTAATCAAGAACTAAATAACCTTAAAGAAAAGAGAGAAGAACTAAAAATACATTATTCTGAACTTGAGACTTTAAAGATAAATATTCAAAATGAACTTCCAAGTGATTTAGATAAATTAAAAGAAAATCAAGTGATTTTTAATAGTCTAAAGCTCTCATATGATGAGGAAGTTAAAATAGTCCAAGATATTAAGAATAAATATAAAACTTCTAATGGAAATAATTTTGCAGATATTGAATTCTTTGAAAAATTATCAACTAATAATGAAGTTAAAGATTCATGTCCTTGGACAAATGAAGAATATGATGCACTTAGGGAAGAATTGTTCTATAGAGCATTAGTGCTTCAAAAATCATTTGTACAAAATGCAAAAGGTATTAAGCAAAATATTCGTATGTTATGTAAAGCATGGGAAGGTAATAAATTTGTTGAAAGTGATTTAAAGGAATTCTATAGACATATTTTCAATACTTTATTTTTAGTAGCACCTGTAGTTACAACAAATTTTGAATTTTCTCAAAGATTATTTGAGTATATTTACAAAGATGATCTTGGAATGCTTATAGTAGATGAAGATGGGAAGCTTGAACCAAGGTTTGCCATAGGAACTTTATGGAGAACAAGAAAAGCAATAATAGGAAATTAATTTAGATTATATAAACAAAAGCTTTGGAAGGTTATGAATAAACATTTCAAAGCTTTTTTTATTCAGTCCAATAATTAGATGCAAGTTTAATAAAATCTTCAGTAGCTTTGCTTAAATAAACTCCTTTTTTATACATAGCAACTAACCTTAATTCTGGTTTCTGTGGCAAAGAAAAATAAACAACATCTTCAGAATCTATTATATAATGTTTAGGTAATATGGTACAACATAAATTCTTTTGTACCATATTAATAAGAGTCTGACAGCTTTTTGTCTCAAATAATAAATTAGGAAAAAATCCAGCAGCTTCAAATATTGGATCAATAGCCTTTCTAATAGTACTACCTTTAGAAATTAATACAAAGTTATCATCTTTTAATAAACTTAAATCAATATCACTAAATGGAGTGTTGTAAAGACTTCCATTTTTAGATAGAGGATGACTAGAAGGAATAGCAACAACAATGTCTTCTTTTAAAATAGATTTATATGTATTATCTTTTTTTTGAAGGTCATCAGATAAGGTTAAAAATCCTATATCTAATTCTCTACGATTTATCATATATTCCTGTTCTCTTACACTAAGTTCAATTGGTTCAACTATAACACTTGGGTGCAATTTATGAAATTCAGGATAAACTGATGCAAACATAGATATGCCTCTTTCAGGAGTTAAACCTATAGATAAATGTGTATTCTTCATATTTATCAAGTCACTAATGCGATTATACGTTTCTTTTTTTAATCCAAGGATTTTTTTTGCAGATTCAATATATATTTCACCAACTTCGGTTAGATGCCAGTTTGTTCTAGAACGATAAAATAGAGGGGAACCTAATTCTTTTTCTAATTTCAAAAGTTGTTGATTAAGAGCAGATTGGGTAATAAATAACTTTTCAGCAGCTCTTGTTATATTTTTTTCTTCTGCTATTTGCACCATATATTCAAGTTGTTTTAAATCCATAAATATCACCTTCTATAAGTTTTTCTAATAGTTTTCTTATTTTTATTAATTTGATTAAGATATACTTATTTTATACAATAAAATTAATAAAAAAACAAACTAAATTAATAATTTAAGGAAAGGATATAGTATTATGGAGAAAAAAACTTTTATTAAGATTAGTGAAATAGATAATGTAGCCATTGCAGTTAATAAAATTCTTGCTGGAACAGAAGTTATGGATAATATACTAGCTAATGAAGATATTCCCCAAGGCCATAAAATTGCATTATGTGATATTCCTCAAGGAGGAAAAATAATACGATATGGAGTACTTTTAGGATATGCTATAAGAGAAATAAAGAAAGGTGATTGGATTAATGAAAATATGTTAGAGCTTCCAGTTCCACCATCTGTAGATGAAATGGAATTTGGAACTAATATAAATTCAGTGCTTCCAAAGTCACCTATAAAAACTTTTGAAGGCTATAAAAATTCAAATGGAGGCTATGCAGGTACAAGAAATATTTTAGGTATAAGCACAACTGTACAATGTGTAACTGGAGTTTTAAATGTAGCTGTAAAGAAGATAAAGGCAGAGCTTCTTCCAAAGTATCCAAATGTGGATGATATAGTGCCAATTAATCATGCCTATGGATGTGGAGTTGCAATTAATGCACCTGAAGCAAAAGTGCCAATTAGATCATTAAGAAACTTAGCAAAACACCCTAACTTTGGCGGAGAGTTAATGGTAGTAGCATTAGGATGTGAAAAGCTAACATTAGAAATGCTATTAGATGAAGAAGATATAATACCTGAAAATGTAATCGTGCTTCAAGAGTTAAAGGGAATGGATGCCATGATAGATGCACTTATGAAAATGGCAGATAAAAAACTTGCAAGACTAAATGAACGTAGAAGAGAAATTCTTCCGTTATCAGAACTTTGTATTGGTATGCAGTGTGGAGGTAGTGATGCTTTCTCAGGGGTTACTGCTAATCCAAGTGCAGGTTATGCAGCAGATATGTTAGTTGAAGCTGGAGCAACAGTAATGTTTTCAGAAGTTACTGAAGTTCGTGATGGTGTGCATTTAATAGCTGAACGTTGTGTTAACGATGAGGTAGGTAAAAAATTAGCTGCTGAAATGAAATGGTATGATAATTACTTAATTAATGGACAAGTTGATCGTAGTGCAAATCCAACTCCAGGTAATAAAAAAGGTGGATTATCAAATATAGTAGAGAAGGCTATGGGTTCTATTGCTAAGTCTGGTACATCTCCAATAGTTGAAGTTTTATCACCAGGGGAAAAACCTAGTAGAAAGGGACTTATTTATGCAGCCACACCAGCTAGTGATATTGTGTGTGGTCCATGTCAACTTGCATCTGGTATAACACTTCAAGTATTTATGACAGGTCGTGGTACTCCTTATGGATTAGCAGCTGCACCTGTAATTAAGGTGTGCTCCAGAAATGATATGAAAGATATGTGGCAAGATTTAATAGATGTAAATGCAGGACCGATAGCAACAGGAGATTCTACTATTCAAGAAATAGGAACAGAATTATTTAAAAAGATTATAGATGTAGCTAGTGGAAGAGAGAAGTCTTTTGCAGAAAAATATGAACTTCATAATGATTTATGTATTTTTAACCCAGCTCCAATTACTTAATAAGTGAGTTAAGTTTTAAAATTCATATTTTTAGTTAAAAACAAATAGATGCTGTTGAATAATTAAAATAAAAATTATTCAACAGATTTATTATATTCTCTGTTTAAATTAGGATAATAAAATATAAAAAAGGTATAGGCGAATTGATGAAAAAGTGGCTTTGAAAACGATTTTTAATTGTGCAAATGAACATTGAGAGCTGGATAAAAAAGTATGATAATTTTATTATGATAGATATGTATATGGGAAGGGTTGTAATTTTAGCCTTACTGATATAAAATTAAATGTATAAATTAACACGTGTGCAAAGAAAAATACTAATGAATGAAGGAGATCAATTATGAGACTTGGAGTTAGATGTCATGATGTTGTTCACAACAGTTTAGAAGATTTAAGCAAATTTATTGGAGATAAGAATTTTAAGAGTGTTCATTTAGCACTTCAAAAGATTAAACTAGATTTTAATTTTAAAAACTCACATATTACACCAGGAATGGCCAAGCATGTTAGAGATACTTTTGGAAAGAATGGTGTAAGTGTAGATATATTAGGATGCTATGTTAATTTAGCTCATCCTGATGATACAGAACTTAAGAAGCTTTTAGATAGATTTAAAGAACATATAAGATTTGCCAGAGATATGGGGTGCAGTCTTGTTGGGACAGAAACAGGTGCTTTGAATAAAGAATATGTAGAAGGTCCAGAAAATCTTACAGAAGAAGCTTTCTTAAGAACTTTAAATTCAGTAAAAATACTTGTTAAAGAAGCAGAGAAATTTGGAGTAATAGTTGCAATAGAGGGTGTAGCAAAACATGTAATTAATACACCAGAAAGAATGAAGAGAGTGTTAGATAACATTGAGTCTAACAATTTACAAGTGATTTTTGATCCAACAAATTATATGACTGTAGAAAATTATAAGGATCAAGATGAAATGATGAGAAAATCTTTTGAACTTTTTGGAGATAGAATAGTTGCAATTCATGCAAAGGATTTTGTTATTGAAAATAATGAAGTTGTAGCTGCTCCTATTGGAAAGGGATTATTAAATTATGAGTTATTATTATCTTTAGCAAAAGAAAATGTTCCATATATAGATATATTCCTTGAAGCAACAAAACCAGAAGATTTGGATAGTAGTATTGAATATGTAACTGAAGTTTATGAAAATTTAAAATAAATATAAAATTTAAAGCTTTTTAAATTTATTATATAAATAATATTTTAAATTTGTATATTTAATTTTACATTGAACATAATAACATTGAAAGAGGTGATTCTCATGGAGAATGATTTTAACACTAATATTTTAGGTTTGGTCCGAAAATAATTTTAAAGTCACCATAAGTACACTTGTTTCGAAATGAGGCCAGAGTTTACAAAAAAACTCTGGTTTTCTTTAATACAATTATTTAATGATTCTTTTAAATATAAATAATTAATTAGGAATTTAGTAAACCATTTTAGTACAAGTTATAAAAATAACCTCCAATATCATAATTGAAGGTAGTGTTTTGAATTTTAATTTATTTTTCCTGCTTCATTAAAAGGATATACTCTAAATATTGCTTTTCCCTCAACTTGAGATTTATCAATAAGACCAAAAATTCTACTATCCATACTAACAGGTCTGTTATCTCCTAAAACAAAAAGTTTATTTTCTTCAACTTTGATTTTATACTCAGGTTGTTTATTTAATGGGCTTTCTTGTTCAACTAAAGTTTCTCCTTGTGCATAAGGTTCATCAAGTTTTTCTCCATTTAAGTAAACACAACCATCTTTAATATCAATTTCATCACCAGGGATCCCAATTACTTTTTTAACTAATCTATTATTTTCTTGGTCACCTGATATTAATTTGCTTGCAGTTTCTAAAGTATCATCAATTATACTGCCTCTTTCCTTGCCTTGAAGGAAGATAATGATATCTCCTCTTTTAGGTTCAGTAAAATTGTAGCTTAGTTTATCTATTATTAATTGTTGATTATTATGTAATGTATTTTCCATAGAACTTTGTTGAACTTGTACTTTAGCATAAGCTCTGCTATTGAATATTGCTGTAATAGATAGTGCAACTAAAATTGAAAGAATCCATCCTCTAGCCTCTTTTATTACTTTTTTCTTGTTTTTCAAATTAAACCACTCCATTCAAAAAAGATTTTAAATACAACCATATTATACCATATAATGGTTAAAAATAGTTTTTTGGAAAATTAAGATTTTATTACTTTGGATTTTAGATTTATTTTGTTAGATAAGTAATTGAAGAGATAAGTTTTTATTTGCTACTTGGAATAATATTAATAAAAGTATATTAGTATAGAATATATGATATTTTTATAAAAAATTTAATGGAGGACTTATATGTGGTCTAGAGGAGAATTAAAAGATAGGGCTAAATTAGTTCTAAGAAAAATCTATTTGAAGGCACTTCTAATTGCTATAGTCATCTCTTTAGCAGAAGGAGGAGATGGATGGGGGAATGGAAGTAGTTTTCATTTTAGAAGTGCAGAAGATTTTTATGTTTTTAGGCATTGGTGGCTTTTATCTGGAGGAGTTTTATCAATACTAGTTCTTCGTATTCTTATTGGATATTCTTTAGAAGTTGGAGGAAGAAAATATTTTGTTCAATCTGCTCAATATAAAGATAGTGGAAAGTGCTTTAGTTTCGCTTTTGATGGGAAAAATTATATAGAAATTGTAAAAACTATGTTAGTAACAAATATTTTTATCTTTCTTTGGACTTTGTTATTAATTATACCAGGTATTATTAAATGTTATGCATATAGAATGGTTCCATATATTCTTGCTGATAATCCTAATATTGGTGTTATGAGAGCAATTGAACTTAGCAATGAAATGACAAAAGGGCATAAATTCGATATATTTATATTAGATTTATCATTTTTAGGGTGGTACTTTCTAGGGATGCTAGCATTTGGAATCGGAATAATATTTGTTTTTCCTTATGATTATGCAACAAATGCTGAGTTGTATTTAAATTTGAGAAAGAATTATGAAGGGGTAATATTAAATAATAGAATAATATAGTAAGAGATAAAAGCACTTTCACAATGAGAGTGCTTTTAATTTTCATAATTAGTACAATCCTGAAACAAAAAGTAGAGCATATCTACACATTTTTCAATAAACAAATCTATATCATTTATTTCATTATCGTATACAATCTTATGGCAAAGATCATCAATTAAAAAATATGAGTAATTAAAAAATATATTTTCTTCTTCTTCACCTTTAAAAGGTATAGATAAAGCTTTAAACATTTTTTTTGTATTTTCATCCCTTATATTTTTTTGCTCATTTCTTAAAGTAGCTACATCTTTATCTAAAAGTGTTAATGCTTCCATTTCATCATGAAAAATTTTAGAAAAGTCATGATATTTTATCATCATTTCTATGAAAATTTTAAAGAGATTTTTTGCAATTTCAGGATTAGTAAGTTCTTTATCAATATTTTCAAGCCAAAAATCATGAGTTGGGTATTTAAATCTTTCATTAAACTTTTCAAGAACTCTAAGGTAAATATCTTTCTTATCTTCGAAATATGCATATACAGATCCAGTAGCAACTTCTGCTTCTTTAGATATATCCGCTGTAGTGGTACTGTAATACCCTTTTTCATTAAATAATTTATAAGCAGCATCTAATATTTTATTATATTTTTCTAAAGCTCTCTTTTGAGTTGGTATTCTTGTTTTTCTTTCCATTTTTATCACCTAAATTAATAATAAGAGTTTAAAAAGTAAAAGTCAATAAAATGTGAAATTTATTTCAGGTTTTTGTTGACATCCAAAATTTTCAAGAGTATTATATGAATATGAAATTAATTTCAGGTTTGAAAAATAAAATTTTGGAGGATATTATGAGGAAAAAAGAAAAAATATTAGCATTTATATCTCTAGCAATAGCTTGCTTTTTAACTGTATTAGATTCAACTATAGTTAATGTGTCTTTGCCATCAATGGCTGATTATTTCAAAACAGATATAACAGGAATATCTTGGGTGAGCACAGCTTACTTGATTCCTTTCTCTGCTTTATTAATAAATTTTTCTAAGATTGCAGATATTTTTGGAAGAAAGAAACTATTTATAATAGGGCTTGTAGTATTTGGTTTTTCTTCAGTAGTTTGTGGACTTTCAACTTCTCTTTCTATGATTATAATTTTTAGAATTATACAAGGAATTGGTGCTGCAATTTTAACCCCATTAGCTATACCTTTAGGTATAGAGTTGTTTGGTAAAAATGCTATGAATAAATTAGCTGTTGTGATTGGAATGATAATTTCTATTTCTGCAGCTTCTGGTCCTGTTGTAGGTGGGATTTTAAATGAAACGTTTAGTTTTAAAGCAATATTCTATGTAAATATTCCATTTATCCTTATTGCTTTGTTTTTTGGAACAAGATATGTTAAGGAATGTTATGATAGAACAATAGAGAAGAAGATAGATTTTATAGGTTCTATATTATTAGCTTATGGAATTGGAGCATTAACATTTTTCCTTGTAAAAGGAAACACATATGGGTGGGGAAGTGTAAAAATACTTTTCTTAATTGTGACTTCAATACTTTCACTTATTATTTTCTTTATATATGAATTTAAATCAAAAAATCCTATGATTGAGTTTAAGTTATTTAAGATAAAAAGTTTCACAGCTTCAATAACTATAGTTGGAGTCATATTCTTTGCATATATGCCAATATCATATTTAATGAATTTTTACTTGGAAAATCAATTAGGTTACTCAGTATTAAAGTCTGGATTGATATTGGGGATAGTAAGTTGTGTTTCCTTTTTTACTTCTCCTATATTTGGAATTATATCTCAAAAGTATGGTGCTAGAGTTATCTCATTAATAGCTGTGAGTTTTGTGTCTCTTGGTGATCTTATGTTTGTGTTTATGAAGAGTTCGAATAATATGAATATAATTTTAAGTGCATTTATATTAGTAGGAGTTGGACTTGGTTCTGCATCGCCTTTGTATAAAAGTGCTTTTGATGAGGTATCAAAAGATAAAAATGGTATAGCTTCAGGAATATTAAATAGTTTTAGACAGTTAACTGCATGTTTGGCAATAGCTTTAGTTTCAACTCTAAGTAACCATTATACAACTCAAGCTATAGAAAATACTAAAACTAGAATAATAGATACTGTTAATAATGATATGGTTCTTGAAGAACAAGTTAAATCTATAATAAATGACAAAATAAAAAATTCATATAGCAGCAAAAATACTTCTTTTTCAAGAGACATGGTGGATGAGTTAATAGAAAATCAAGAGAAAATAGTATTGGCATCTGTTTCAGATAAAATGAAAGTATCTGTAAAAGAAAAATTTGATTCAGAAGCAACGGAGATATATAAAGTTTTAGATGAAGCAACAAAGATAAAAGATGATGAGAGTAATAAGGTTTATAATAAATGTTTTTTTGTAACAGCTATTATTACAATCTTAGGTGTAGTTGCAGTACCTTTTAATAAAAAATGTGAAAACAAACTTAAAAAAGTTAAGACAGAAGTAGTGGTATAGATGAAATAAAAAAGCACTTAAAGTGCTTTTTTACTGTAAGATTTAAATTGATTTATTAGAAATGCAAAGTATTTACAGATAAAAGTAATCCAGTTAAAAGATATAAGCCTTTTCCTACAGCTAAAGCCAATGCAGTTTCAGGCCAAGGATCTGTACCACCTATTTTGTATAGCAAGTAATATTGTAAGGCAGTGTTTATTATTGATCCTGCAAATCCTAATTTTGAAGTTATGAGGCTAACAATAGATATGATTACAACTGTTATTAGTACTGCCTTAATATCAATATAAGACTTGGTTATAAAAAATCCAAGTTTTATAAACAGAGAATATACAATTATAGAAATTATATATAGAAATAGTAGTGTATTTAGGAGTGTACTCAAGTTTTATGCTCCTTTCGTCTTTAGATTGATTTTAATAATATTTCTATCTTATTAAATATATCGAACAGCAATTTAAGTTCTATATACTGAATCTATAAATGGTATAATTTTATTAAAAATAAAAAATAAATTAAACCTGAATTATTCATACAAAAATAAAAACCATGCTTAGCATGGCTCGGAACTTACTATTATATAAATTTTTACTTTCA
>NZ_JANDMF010000078.1:0-14862 GCF_031626875.1 Clostridium sp. SHJSY1 | reverse complement strand
GCGCTAAAAAAGAGAATTCAATTTTGAATTCTCTTTTTTTATCGGATAGTATCAAATTTATTTTGATACAGCCCCATTTTTATTTTTTCTCTTAAAAATTAATAGAAATCTAAATCATAAATTTGATATGACTGTTTTATCTCGTCTACTATCCATTTATCATCTATTTTTATAAACTTCCAATATTCTTGAAACTTGGCACGCTCATATGTAGACCCATCTATTACCTTGTTAGTTTCTTCATTTATTGTATAATCAATTAATTCTGCTCTTATATGTATCCACAAACTCTCTCCATAATTCTCCTGATTCCTTAAGAACTTTGGGGTTGTTTCTAATACAGTAAATTTTCCAATAATATTCTTTTCTTTATTCTTTTTCATCCTATCAGTTTGCTTTTTATGTTTATTATATAAGTTTTCACTCATATATTCTTTTGCTAAATCTTGATTCCTTTCCATCCATGCATTTTGTATTGCATAGAAAGCATCCTCAATTAGATTCTTTATATCTGCATAATTGTATTTTTTCTCAATCTCTAATGATTTCTTCCTATCTAATTTCATTCTGAATTTTCTTTTTTGTACTCTAATCCAATCTGTAATATCCTCAACAACAGGAAACCCTCTCCATATGAGTATTCCCAGTCCAACAAATATATATGGCCAATTGTAAACATTTAGAAGTTGATCCCTAAAAAAATCCCAAACACTATACCCTGAGCTTTCTTCCCCACTTGATGAACTATTATTACTACTACTATACCTTGAGCTACTACTATGTCCTGAACTACTGTTATGTCCTGAGCTACTGTGACTTGAACTACTATGTCCAGCTCTTGCAAAAACTTCTGCTTGTTCATTAATTATAAACACCATAAATGATACTATTACCAAAATTCTTATAAAACTATTTAATTTAAACTTACTCATAACTACCCCCTATAAATAGTTAAAATCTTCTTCTTATGTGTAGATGTAATCTCTACCTAACTTAAGAGATTCAATAAATATAACTTCACTTTCATTAATAATATACTTCAGAAAATAAAAGTTTCTCTGTAAGACTTACAATTTCAAATTAATTCTACTTTATTTCTCTGGTCTATTTCAAGCATATAAAATCTCATTCATTATTATGTTTTTTATATCTTCATCTTTAAAAAACATTGGATACTTTGTTTCATAATTTCCCCATATTAAAGAAGGATATTTTGTGAAATAAAAGCTACTAAAAAGAATCTCTTTTGCTGTAAGTTTTAGTAATATTTCAAGAAGTTCATAATTTAATCTCACAAAAGTGTCATCTTTTCCTAGCTTAATTGATTCAATAAAGTTAACCTCATTTTCATCTAGAACTGCTTTTATTTTGTCTTTTTCAGTTTCCTTTAATCTTCCATAGTAAAAATCTCCATAGGAATTCTCTAAACCATTTATCTTAACGAGTTTTCTTATGAAATTATTGACATAATCTTCAGTTCCTTCAATTATACAATTGGGATATTTATTGAATCCTTCTTGTATGTTATTTATATATATAATATTTTTACTTTTCAACTCTTCTAATGATATTTTAATTTCTTTATTCATTTAAATCCGCCTTCTCTGATTATAATTTATCCTTATTTTAATTTTATGATAAATTATTCAGCAAATTAAAACAACATTTTTATATTTTTAATTTTTTAACTCTATTTAGTTTATTTTATTTGTTTATAATAAATTTTTCTTTATTTTCATTTTTTTATCTAAATAAATATTCTCCTCTACTAAGTATAATTATATTTTATATCTCTATTCCACTTTAAGCTATCATTTACACATAATGTTATTTATGGTAAGTTAATATTGTAATACTTTGGGGTTTACAATATTAACTTAATGATAATAAAGGGGGTAAATTATTTTGTTAAAATCAAAAATAATATCATTACTAACAGCTGCAATAATCACTTTAAGTGCAGCAACAAGCTTAAATGTCAAAGCTTATACTACCAATTCGACTTCTCCAACTGGAGTTATTATACCTAGTATAGACACAGGTGCAGACTTAGCTATTGCTAATGATGAGAAATTGCTAGATATGTTAAAGAAAAATGGAACTATTCCAAAAGATGCTTCAGAAGATGATGCTAATAAAATTCTTAAAGAGTATCTAATTAAAAACGAAAATGTAAAAAATGAAGATCCAACTAAGTTAGACATTAAATCTGTTGAAGGTTTAAAGAAATATGGTAAGGATGCAATAAAGAAAGGTTTCTTAAGTAAGGCTGGGGAAGATAAAGAAAAAAAGAAGAAAAAGAATGATCCTCAAACTTCTTGGGATGGAAGTGTAACAAAAGATAAAGCACTTGTTCTACTAATAGAATTTCCAGACCTTCCTCATAATACATTAACTGCAAATGACACTGATATGTATTATAAAGATTACACAAAATCACATTATCAAGATATGATTTTTGGCCCTAATGGCTATAAAGGCCCTAATGGTGAAAATCTTGTTTCCCTAAAACAATATTATGATGAACAATCTGGTAAAAGCTATGATATTGAAGGAAGTGTACAAGGATGGTATAAAGCTGAACATCCAGCAGCATACTATGGTGCAAATGTAGGTGGAAGTAATAATATAAATATAAAAGACCTTGTAAAAGAAGCTTTAGTTGATGCTTCTAAAAACATAAATCTTAAAGATTATGATTTAAAAGATCCACATGATTTGGATGGTGATGGCAACCTAAATGAACCTGATGGAATCATTGATCACCTTATGGTTATTCACTCTGGAATGGGTGAAGAAGCTGGTGGCGGTTCACTAAAAACTGATGCCATTTGGTCACATAGTTCAAAAGTTTATGATATTGTAAATGGTTCATCTCAACCATGGAAAATTCCTGGCACAGATATGTCTGCATATCCATATACCACTATGCCTGAGGATGGTGCTGCTGGTGTATTCTGTCATGAATTTGGACATGACTTAGGACTTCCTGATGAATATGATACAAACTATTCTGGTAAAGGTGAACCAATAAGCTACTGGTCAATTATGTCAAAAGGAAGTTGGTCAGGAACTATTCCTGGAACTGAACCTTCAGGATTTAGTCCATATGCAAAAGAATACTTCCAAAAAACCTATGGTGGAAATTGGCAACATGGTAATACAGTAGATTTATCTGAATTAACTACAAAGGGTAAAAAATATACTTTAGATGCATCTAGTATAAAAGGAAACAACAATGATGTAGTTAAGGTTACTCTTCCCAAAAAGGCAACTACAATAACCACTCCTTTTAGTGGTAAATATGCATACTTTAGTGGTAAAGGTAATAATTTAAATAATTCTATGACAACTAGTATAGATTTAACAAATGCAACTTCTTCAGATTTAAATTTTAAAACTTGGTATGACATAGAAAATGGTTGGGATTACGGTTCTGTTCAAGTTCAAATAGATGGCACAAATACTTGGACAAGTATTCCTGGAAATATTACAACAACTAATAATCCAAATAATCAAAATCCTGGTAACGGAATTACAGGTAAATCTAATGGTTGGGTAGATGCAAACTTTAATCTAAAAGATTACATTGGTAAAAAGATTAACCTAAAGATAAACTATTGGACTGATGTTGCAGCAGAGATGTCTGGCTTATATGTGGATGATATAAATCTTGATATTGATGACAAACAAATTCTATTTGATGATGCTGAAGGAGATTCTAAATTCACATTAGATGGTTTTAGTACAGATGATGGTAACAAACTTACTGATCAATATTACTTGCTCGAATTCAGAAATCATTCTGCTACTGATAAAGGATTGAATCATATTAAACGTGGTTCGAGTATTATGTCCTATGAACCTGGTCTATTAGTATGGTATGTAGATAATCTATATAGTGATAACTGGACTGGAACTCATCCTGGACATGGTTACTTAAGCATTGTCGATGGAGATCAAAAGACTTTAAAATGGAGTGATGGCTCTGTTGCTGATACTATATACCAAATGCATGATGCAACATTTAGCACAAATAAAGATAAAGATATGTCCATTGATTATAGTAATTCAACACCTTCTCGAACTTTAACTGATACTTCAAATTCAAAGAATCCTGCTTTTGAAGATGACAGAACATATATTACTAACTTAATTCCTGATGCAGGTGTTATCTTACCTCAATTTGGTATAAAGGTAAATGTTATTGATCAAACAGATGATAGTAGCCAAGGTAATATAGTAGTAAAATTAAAATAATTTTTTTAGAAATGGCTTGAACGATTGTGTACAAGCCATTTTTTCTTTTATATTTTGCATTATACTAGCTTAATTTTAATTCAAAACCACATAATATCTTTTATTTTTTCTAAAATATTATATAATATTTATATAATATTTTGGGAGGATAATGCTTTATGAATAATGCCCTAACAATAGAAAATATGAGAAAATTACAAGAAGAATTAGAATATAGGATGACTGTGAAAAGAGCTGAAATAGCAAAAGAAAAATTAGTAGCTGCTGCTCATGGCGACAGATCTGAAAATGCAGAATATAAAGAAGCATGTGCAAATTATAGAGCAAATGATAATAGAATCCAATACTTATTAACTATGATATCAACTGCTACTATAATAGATGATGACAGTACAAATAAATCAGTACTTGGAATTAATGGCAAGGCCAAAATCAAGTTCATTGAAGATGATTATGAAGCTACTATAACCCTAGTAACTACAATGGATTTAGATCCTGACAATATGTGCATTAGTATAGAATCAGATTTAGGCAAAGCCTTATCTGGAAAGAAAGTTCAAGATATAGTTGAAGTTAATGCTCCAGGTGAAAAATATACTGTAGAAGTATTAGAAATATTATAATAATATTTCTTGACCACTCAAAAGAATTATCTTCAATGGCTATTATATAAAAACAACCCATCATAGTAAAAATCTCTACTATGATGGGCTTTATATTAATTCTCTATTAATCCACTAATTTAAAATAACTTATATATTTTCTATATGATCTGATTCATCTGATAATACTCTTTCAATATGCATGGCAAGATACCCAATTTCAACATCTTTAATTTCTTTGTTTAGTCCACTGCCCAATTGTCTACATATATCTTCAGCAATTTCAAATGATTTTTGGAATCTCTCTTTAATGTAATCATTCATATCAAGCTTTATTGTTTCACCTTTTAATGTCCTCGCCACCATATATTTAATATGACTCATAAGGCGATTATATGATAATGACTCAACATCAATTGTTTTTCCAATATTCTTCTCAATAGATGTAATACAATTTCTCACAAGCATTGCAGTTTCCATTGCTTGTGATATTTTTTCCTCCCCTAGGCTAGAATGAATATGAAGTGCTATATATCCAATTTCATCATCACTTACTTCAATTCCTTCTAATTCTCTTATAATATCTTTAGCTTTAGATGCAACCTCAAATTCTTCTGGAAACAAAGCCTTAATATCTTGTGTTAAGGGGTTACTTATCTGCTCCTTATTTTTTACTCTTTTTACTGCAAATGCAATATGGTCTGCAAGTGGGCACAAAATGTTCTCATCTACTTTTGAAAATTTCTTTTCTGCTTCCATAATAATGCTACTGGCAATTTCTAAAATCTGAGGTTCTATATTATTTATTATTTCCTTACTGGAACCTCTAGATGTTTCTTTTTGTAATAGATATATTTTGGTGTTTTCTGGTGCATCCATACGTTCATTCACTTTTTTCCCAAAACCAATACCTTTTCCAAGCAAAATATATTCTTGGTTAGTATTCATATCTATAGCTAGAACACCATTATGATTTAAGCCCTTTATAACTCTGAACATTTTATGCCTCCTCTTAAGCGTTATTCAAATATATCAATTGCTATTAAAGCATCCTTTGCGTTTATTTCTCCTGTTTTTAATAAACGTACTTTTTGTTTACTATTCAATGAAGTACAGATACATGGTGATGCAATAGATGGTGTATTATCATTAATAAAATCTAAGTCAAAGCTTAATAATATATCACCCATCTTTACTTGTTCTCCTTCTTTTACAAAAACTTCAAAACCTTTTCCGTCAAGTTTTACTGTATCTATTCCTATATGAATAAGTAATTCTAATCCATCTGTTGTAGTTAATCCTACTGCATGTTTTGATGGGAATACAAAATTCACTACTGCGTCTGCTGGTGCTACAACATTTCCATCAGTTGGAATAACTATAACTCCATCTCCCATCATCTTGTTTGCAAATGCTTCATCTGGTGCTTCAGATAAATCTCTTGCTTCACCTGTTAATGGACTATTTAAAATTATTGTTTTAGTAGCTTTGGATTTATCTTCTAAAACTATACTTTTTTCAATTTTTGCTACTTCTTCATTTGGTGCTGTAGCTAAATAATCTTCTAAATTTGATTTTATAACAGTTACTCTTGGTCCATATATAATCTGAACTCCAGTACCTTTATGAACAACTCCTGATGCTCCAGTTTGCTTTAATAATGCATCATTTACTAGTTCTGAATTATGTACTGTACAACGTAATCTAGTTGCACAACAGTCAACATCAGAAATGTTATTCTTTCCACCAAGACCTTTACAAATCATAGCTGAAAGTTGATATTCTGCATCATTACTTTTTCTAGATTCTAAATCACTTCTACTATAAAGTTGAACTTGTTCTGTTTCTTCACGTCCTGGAGTATTTAAGTTAAACTTTTTAATAATATACGAGAATAATAAATAGTATACTACAAAATACACTATTCCTACAACTACAACTGCAAACCAATTTGTCTTAGAATTTCCTTGCAATATACCAAATAAGAAAAAGTCAATAAATCCACCAGAGAAAGTCATTCCTACTCCAACATTAAACATATGCATAAGCATATAAGAAAGTCCTGCAAATGCACAATGTAATCCATATAATAATGGTGCAACGAATATAAATGTAAATTCAAGTGGTTCAGTAATACCTGTAACCATTGAAGTTAATGCTGCAGATATTAATAATCCACCTACAAGTTTTTTCTTTTCTGGTTTAGCAGTTTTATACATAGCAAGTGCAGCACCAGGTAAAGCAAATATCATAAGTGGGAATTTACCCGCCATAAATCTTGTTGCCGAAACACTGAAATGTTCTACTCCTGATGTTGCAAGTTCTGCAAAGAAAATGTTTTGAGCTCCTTCAATAACATTTCCACCTATTGTAGCTGTACCTCCAAGTGCTGTTTGCCAAAATGGTAAATAAAAAACATGATGAAGACCAAAAGGTATTAATAAACGTTCTAAGAAACCATAAAGCCAAGTTCCACCATACCCTGAATGTAAAACAGCATTACCAAGTGCATTTATTAACCCTTGAATTGCAGGCCAAATAAAGAACATTAATATTCCAATAATTAAATATGTTATTGCACTTACTATAGGAACAAATCTAGTCCCACCAAAAAATGATAGCACTTGTGGTAGTTGTATTTTATAATATCTATTATGTAATATAGCTACTCCTATTCCTACTATAATACCACCAAAAACACCCATTTGTAATGAAGTAATTCCAAGTACTGTATCTGTTGATCCCTTAAGCATACTATCAGCACCACCATGAATATCTATCATAGCGCTTATTGATGAATGCATTACAAGAAATGCTATTGCTGCAGATAGAGCTGCAACATCCTTTTCTTTTTTTGCCATACCTATTGCAACACCCATTGCAAATAATAATGGTAAATTAATAAATACTATGTTTCCCGCTTGATTCATCACAGTAAGTATTGAATGTAAAAATGTGCCATGTCCAAGTATACCACTAAGTCCATAGGCTTTTATCATTGTTTCATTTGTAAATGAACTACCTAAACCTAAAAACAATCCTGCTACTGGTAAAATAGCAATTGGAAGCATGAATGATCTTCCCACACGTTGTAAAACGCCAAAAATATTGTCTTTCATAACTCTTTCTCCCTTATCTATAATTATTACTACATATTGAGATGTTTTAAGATGCTTTTTTGCGCGCCAAAAAAAGCATCAACCTACATAAACATTCTCCAATATCTATGTATAGTTAATGCCTGCTTACCAGTTACATACTATATCGTAATTTTAATTCTATCACATTTCTACTTTATCAGTCAATATTTTTACTTATATTTCGCATATTTCACATTTTAAATCTATTTAATTTTAAAAACCTCAACAAAAGACTTCACTTTTAATAACTGATTTATCTAATTTCCATCTATCAAATTACCTAAGCCTCCAAGAATTGATCCTTCCTCTTTTCTTGATGGTGCCATTCTTATAATTTTAGCTGCCAAACGATTAAATGGAATAGATTGAAGCCAAACTGTTCCTGGTCCTGTTAATGTTGTTAAAAATAATCCCTCTCCACCAAAAATAGCTGATTTGACACCTTTAGCCAATTCAATATCATAGTCTACTCCTCTTGTAAATGCTACAACACAGCCTGTATCTACCCTTAGCTTTTCTCCTGATGACAAATCTCTTTTTATGATAGTTCCACCTGCATGAACAAAAGCTAATCCATCACCTTCTAACTTTTGTAGTATAAAACCTTCCCCTCCAAAAAAACCTGCACCTATTTTTCTTGTTAACTCTATTCCTACAGCTACTCCTTTAGCTGCACATAGAAAACTATCTTTTTGGCATATGATTTTATTATTAAAATTATTTAAATCTAATGGTATTATTTTCCCTGGATAAGGAGCTGCAAACGCCACCCTTTGCTTGCCCACTCCTATATTTGTGTACATAGTCATAAAAAGACTTTCACCTGTTAATACTCTCTTTCCTGCTCCCATTAGTTTTCCCATTAATCCACCTGACTGTCCCTTATCTGATCCATCACCAAAAATAGTTTCCATTTGTATACTATTATCCATGTACATCATAGCACCAGCTTCTGCTACTACACTTTCATTTGGATCTAATTCAATTTCTGCAATTTGCATTTCATTTCCTATAATTTCAAAATCTACTTCATGACTCATAAAATACCTCCAAATATTATTAATTTCAAAATACCTTTGTTTTATTTTTCACGTGAATCCCCTCTTTCATTCAATTTTATAAATTTTTATAAAAATAAATTCATTAATTTTTTATTTTTATTCACCATAACCCCTATTATATTTTACTTCCACCTTTATTTTAGGATACTTTTTACAAAATTGATAAATTACAAAATAACAGCTTGGACACGGTTCCCATTTACTATATAGCACAAGATTCCCTTCATCTTTCAATAACTTTGCTTCAATTTGTTTATTTATTTCTTCAAATATCTTTTTTTCACTATCATTAATTCTGTTATATCCTACTCCTAGTTCACCTAATTTATTAACTTTACTGCTTTTAAAAATAGCCTTATATAATAATGGTGAGGTACAATAATTTTTTATATCATTACTGCCACTTATAGCTTTAAACTCCTTATTGTGAAATATTGCTATTGCTATATTTATAGAATCCTGTAAGGTTTTGCTTTGATCTATTTTAAATGTTGTTTTTTCTTTTTCATGAGCTTTCATATACTTTTTTATATTCCTAGTTAAACGTTGCATTCTTGGTATTATATTAATTAAATGCTCATGATACTCTACAGTTCCTTTCTTTGCTTTGATATAGTGACAATCTATATTCTTAGAAATTTCTATAGATAATGTTTTAGTTTTAGTTTTAGAATTATATTTTTCTGTTACTTTCTCACTACTAGTAATAATCATTTTTTTTAATAGTTCAATATCCTTCGCAAAAAGATATTCCTTATCTATTTCTTTTTGTAAATTTTCTATTTGTGATTTTTCTTCATTATTTATTACTATAGATATATTACTTTTTAATTCCTCTATGGCATTTATAATATCTTCCACATTATCTCTTGATGTAACTTCTCTTTCATATTCAATCCTATTTATATCTATTTTTTTTACTCCACCTATTTTTTCACATAGTTTATTATGTTCTTTTTCAAATAGTATCATTTTTTCTATATAATCAATAAAATCTTCAGCATTATTTACTTTATATGTGATATCTATATTTTTAATGTATTTATGTACTCTTTCTATTGCACTCTCCTCTAATTTAAAAATTCTTGTAATTTCCTTCTTAAATTTTTCATCATCTAGTTCATTTACATCATAACCTTCTTTTCTTAATACATCTTTAAAATCATATATGCTACTAATTTTTATTCGTTCTCTTTTTCTTTTCTTTGATACTATATCTATTTGGTTCATTTTTACCTCTTACTTTTAATCTATTCTAAAAAATATAATTTTTTTACATACAAATTCTACTTTATTATATATAACGGAAACTTTCAAACTATAAATTTCTATAAATGCAACTTTCTCGAACACTTGTTCTTTTATTAAAAATGGGATATACTAAATTTATAAAAAATTCAAAGATTGGTGATAAAAATGGAATTAGATGAAAAACTAAGAATTTTAACAGGTGCAGCTAAATATGATGTATCTTGTTCATCTTCTGGTTCAAATAGAAAATCCCAAAAAGGAAATATTGGCTCAACTGCTCAAAGTGGTATATGTCATAGCTTTACTCCAGATGGAAGATGTATATCTCTACTTAAAATACTTTTAACAAATTATTGTATATATGATTGCTCTTACTGTATTAATAGAAGATCAAATGATATTGAAAGAGCTACTTTTACTACTGATGAAGTTGTAAATTTAACTATGAATTTTTATAGACGAAACTATATTGAAGGCTTATTCTTAAGTTCTTCAATTATTAAAAGTCCTAACTTTACGATGGAACACCTCACAACAGTTGTACACAAATTGAGAAATGAACATAATTTTAAAGGTTATATACATCTAAAGGCAATACCAGGAGCTGATGAGGACCTTATAAAAAAGGCTGGTTCACTTGTTGATAGAATGAGTGTAAATATAGAATTACCTTCATCAAAGTCCCTTAAATTATTAGCCCCTGAAAAAAGTAAAAATGATATTTTCAAGCCTATGTCAGATATAAAAAATAATATTATTGTAAGTAAATATGAACAAAAAAAATACAAAAGTTCACCTATATTTGTACCTGGAGGACAAAGTACACAATTAATTGTCGGAGCTACCAAAGATAGTGATTTGAATATCTTAAACTTAACAGAAAACCTATATAATAAATTTGATTTAAAAAGGGTTTATTATTCAGCTTATATTCCTGTTAATAAAGGAAATAATTTACCAGAACTAAAAAATCCTCCAACACTTAGGGAACATAGACTATACCAAGGAGATTGGCTACTTAGGGTTTATGGATTTAAAGCAGCTGAACTACTTAATGATAAAAATCCTAATTTTGATATTAACTTTGACCCAAAAACAACTTATGCTTTAAACAATATTCATCTATTTCCAATTGAAATAAATAAGGCTCCATATAACACACTTATACGAATTCCTGGAATTGGAATGCGTGGTGCACAAAAAATAGTAAGTGCTCGTAAAATTAATTCATTAGATTTTTTCGATTTAAAAAAGCTTGGGATAATTATCAAAAGAGCCCAATATTTTATAACTTGTAAAGGAAAATATTATGGGTCAGTAACCTTTGATGATGAGCGTATCAGAAAGGTCCTTACCCCTAAATTTGACTTAAATATAATAGACGAAGATGTACAACAATTAAGTTTTTTTGATAAAAATATGAATAATTCAACTTCCAAAACAATTTTTCCAAATAATAAATTACTTTTATTGGGTGATAAATCCTCATCACTCACAGGTGAATTATAGGAGGCTTCATTTTGAAAGAATATATTTATGATAATACCTTTGAAGGCTTACTTACTGCTATTTTCTATGCTTACAGTTGCAAGGAAAATTGTATAATAACAAAATCGAAAGATTATACTCCTTCACTTCTTAATGAAGTTATAAATATTTCAACAGAATATAATAAATTCGATAGAGTTTACAAAAGTATTATAGAAAAACTTAATTATGAAATTTTAAGAAATATTTATTATCTATATCTTAGTGATTTTCTCGATTCTGATTCTCTTACTTTGAAATATCTTAAACTTTGCTATAAATATGGTGTAAATATTAATTTAGCTAAAAATAATGATATTATAATTTCTGTTGATAAATATGTAAAAAAGGTTACTAATGAATCTCATATGTTCACTGGATTTGTAAGATTTAAAGAAATTGCCCCATTAACTTTCTATGCATCCATTGAACCTGATCATAACATTTTACCTTTAATACTTAATCATTTTACAAATAGATTTTCTGATCAAAACTTTATAATTCATGATTTAAAAAGAGAAATTGCAATTATATATAACCAAAAATCTGGTATTATAACTGAATTTTTTAAAGAAGATGCAAAAACCTTTAACTCATATAGAGAAGATAGTGAATATGAATCTCTTTGGAAAACTTTCTATAATTCTGTTAATATAAAAGAACGAAAAAATCATAGATTACGTAATCAGCACATGCCTAAGAGATATTGGAATCATCTAACAGAACTTAAATAATAGGTCACCATAATGTGGCCTATCTAAAAATAACGCTTTCATTATATAAGTATATTCTGTTTTATAATATATTGTTTAGGAGTTATACCAAATTTAAGCTTAAATAAACTAATAAAATGAGAAATATTTTCATATCCTAAATCATATGCAACTTCTGTGACATTTTTTTGATTTAATAATTTTTTAGATTCAATAAGCTTTAAGTTTGTAAAATATTCATTAGGAGATATTCCAGTCGTTCTTTTAAATTTAGCTGAAAAATTAGCTAATGACATACCCACCATACTAGCTATCTCTTCTATACTTATCTTACTTAAAATATTATTTTTCATTATATCAATAGAAAATTGAATTGAACTCCTTTTATCTATTTTTAATAAATGTTGTAAACTATTAATTTTAAGTAGATTATATGTTAATTCTTGAGCATAAATATCAGCTAAAAACTCTTTATTTTTATCATCACTTGTAGTAACAGAAAGAATTTTATTTATAGATCTATTTAAATCCAAATTATTTTTAATATGACTAAAATTTAAGTTTTTAATTGGCTTCAGATCATTAACGACTTCAATATTAACTCTATCATTAATCCTATTTATTAATGTATCTGATAACTCTAAAACTAAAGCTTTTGTTGGAATATTAATTTCCAAATTCACACTAGAATTTGGTGATAAAAAAATAAATTCATCCTTAACATAAGTTAAAGAATTATAATTATTTACTTGAACCTTCTTTTCCCCATTAATAATAGTACATAGCCTATGATATTCATAAGACTTATATGTATCTTTATAATATTTATCAAAGTCGTAATAAAGGATTCTTAGGAATTCAGTTTCTAGACCATCTAATAGCTCTAATTTTCTGCTAAAATTATTCATTTCTTTACACCTCATGGATTTATATAAAGTATTTTATCACAACAAGTTTAATTTAAATATATATATTAATAATAAAATATTAAATTTAAGATATTTTTATTAAACTATGATTAGTTACCATTCAAACATACCTGCTATGATTAAATATGAAAATACAACAATATGGAGGATTTCTAAATGGGCTCTAATTTTTTTATCTCGAAAACCAATTTAATTGAGGAAATTTTAACAGAAAATTTAACAAAAGTATTAGAAACTAAAGGAATCGGATATGCCATTTTTGATAGTCTTCAGCCCAATATAACGATCAAATCAGTTGAATCTAAATTGGAAATATTAAAAAAATACAATCTTGATTTTATTATTCCATATGACAGCATTTATGCTCATGACTGCTCTAAAGGAATAGCATTAATTACGACTACTAGTGGTAGTATTAATGATTAAGAAAAAACAAATAACCTCAATAGACATTTCTTTTCTCTACTGAGGTTATTAGGTACATTTATTATGCTTCAAAAAAGAAACTTTTTCTATTATATCATACCTAAATCTGTATTATTATACAATACATTCATTATTACTATATGTTTATTGACAACCTTATTTAATAGGTATAAAATAGCATTAAATAAACATGTATGTATTTACATGTTTAATTTTTCATGTAATTGAAGGAGGAAAATATTATGGCAAAAAAAATATTCAAGGACTTAGAAGATTTCTTAGGAACTCATTTTATTTATACTTATGATAATGGTTGGGAATATGAATGGTATGCAAAAAACGACCACACTGTAGATTATCGTATCCATGGTGGAATGGTAGCAGGACGTTGGGTAACAGATCAAGAAGCAAATATTGTTAAATTAACAGATGGTGTATTTAAGATAACTTGGACTGAACCAACTGGTACAGATGTTGCTTTAGACTTTATGCCAAATGAAGAAAAACTACATGGAGTTATCTTTTTCCCTAAATGGGTTCATGAACATCCAGAAATCACAGTAACTTATCAAAATGAGCATATTGACTTAATGTTAGAATCTAGAGAAAAATATGAAACTTATCCTAAATATGTAGTTCCTGAATTTGCTACTATAACTTATATGGGAAATGCAGGTCAAAATAATGAGGATGTTATCAGTGAAGCTCCTTATAAAGGTATGACTGATGATATTCGTAATGGAAAATACTTTGATGAAAACTACAAGAAAATAAAAAAATAATTTTAATTACATTTATAAAATTTATCATTGAACAGATATTACCCTACCATTTAGGACAAACTATAATAAAAAGTATGCTAATTTTAATCAGCATACTTCAGAGTGTCGACAAAGTCGACACTCTTTCGTTTTTATAATAAAATATTCTTGGGTGATAAAAATGTTAACAAA
>NZ_JANDMF010000077.1:0-16108 GCF_031626875.1 Clostridium sp. SHJSY1 | reverse complement strand
TTTATATGTAACCCATATATAAAATAAGTAAAATCAAGCCGTGTACAAGCGTGTACACGAGATATAAAAAGGAGTGAGAGTATGTCAATAACTTCAGATATAATACGGGGACATACAGAAACTATAATTTTATCTCATCTAGATGAAAAGGATAGTTATGGGTATGAGATAAATAAATCCATACAACAGAAAACGGATAACCAATATGAACTTAAAGAAGCAACGTTGTATTCAGCATTTAGAAGGCTAGAGCAAGGAAATTTGATAACTTCATATTGGGGAGATCAAAATACAGGGGCAAGAAGAAGATATTATGCTATTACACCACTTGGAAAAGCAGCATTAGAGCAAAATAAATTGGATTGGGAAAATGCAAAGGGATTAATTGATAAGTTAATTAAGGGAGGAGAATAAAAATATGTATGAGAGGTTTCGTCAAAAACTAGATGAATTATTTGAAAATGCACCAGAGACTCATAGAGCAAGAGAACTTAAAGAAGAATTATTAGCAAATCTTATGGATAAGTATAATGATTTAATATCTAATGGAAAAGCAGAAGAAGATGCCTTTAATATAGCAGTTTCTAGTATAGGTGATGTAGATGAACTTATAAATGGATTAAAAGAAAAAGATGAATTTAATTATGAAGAGATGAAAAGAAGGAGTAAAAAAAGTGCATTCATTATATCTATTTCAATAGGTATATACATTATGAGTGTCGTTGTAATGATAATGCTTTCAGAAGTATTAATGGTTGATGAGAATATAGCTGCTTGTATAATGTTAACAATGGATGCTGTAGCTACTTGTCTTATAATATACAATTCAGTATCTCGTCCTAAATATTTAAAAGCTGATAGTACTATAGTAGAAGAGTTTAAAGAATGGAAATCAGAAACTAGTAGAGAAAGAGAAGTAATAAAATCAATAAATTCAATAGTATGGTTGATTATAGTAGCTTTATATTTCGTATTAAGTTTTATATTTGGTACTTGGTATTTTTCTTGGCTTATATTTATAATTGGAATAGCTATTACAAAAATTATAAAATTATCTTTTCAATTAAGGAAGTGATATTATGAATAAAAAGTTGATAAAGATATTAATTATATTATGGTCAGTTATTGCGATAGGAGTTGCAGGACTTCTTGTGTATGGAATAGTTAATGGTGGAGATATGAAGAATATGTTTAGGCCATTTGTAATTTCATCAGATAAAAATCTTAAAGTACAAAAAGAAGAAGAGATTGATATAAAGGATTTAGAAAAAGTAAATATAGATTTTTCAAGTAGTGATATAATTATAGAATCTACAGATGAGCCTAATGTTAAAATAGTTCAGAAAGCTTCAGGAGATTTAGATGATGATGAAAAATTCATAATTAATAAATCAGGCAATGAAGTAACAATAGAAAGAAGTTATGAAAAGATTTTTAAGCTATTTAGTTTTGGATGGATAAATGAAAGTATAGAGGTATATATTCCTAAAAATTATAATAAAAATTTATTTGTGCATACTTCATCAGGAAATATTAAATGCAGCTTAGATGAGGTTGTTGATAATGCAACTTTAAAAGCAACTTCAGGAAATATAGCTATAATTAAAAATCTAAATGTAAATGAGGCTGATTTGGAAGTTAGTTCTGGAAATATAAATATAGAATCTTTATCAAGCAAAAAATATACTGTTGATAGTACTTCTGGAAATGTTAATGTAAAGTCTGTTGCAGGTACTGGAGATATAAAAACATCCTCAGGAAATATAGAAGTGAACTATAAGGATATTGATGAATACTCTCAGGTTTATGCCAATTCAGGTAATGTTCGTATAGAAATTCCTAAGGAGCTAAGCTTTGAGTTTAATGGAGAATGTACTTCTGGAGATATTAAATCAAATTTTGATTTGAATTATAAAGATAAAAAAGGAAATAAGGCAACGGCTCAAATTGGTAATGCACCATATAAGAAGCTTGATGTAAAAACATCTTCAGGAAATATAAATATTAGAAAATAGTTTTAAGTTAAAGAAGTATTTTAATATACCTCTTTAATTTATATATAATAAGGAAAATCCAGGGCAAAAGGAAGAGCTTGTCTTTAAAATTTTTAGAGGATGCTGTGGAACTAACCATCAGCATATAGGGGAAATAGTAGAAATGTTAAATAAAAATCAAATTTAATTATTTTATATTTGATTAAATTTAGTTTGAAAGAGAGCTTAATTTCGAAGCTCTCTTTATACTAATTTATTTTTTACTGCATATACAGCTAATTGAGTACGATCTTTTAATTGAAGTTTAGAGTTGATTTCAGTGATTATATTTTTTACAGTACCCTCAGCAATGAAAAGAGCCGCTCCAATTTGTTTATTATCCTTACCATCAACAATCATAGAAACAATTTGTAGCTCTCTTTCAGATAAGGATATTTTTATTCCAGCAATATCAACACTAACATTTTTCTTTTTAGTAGTTTTAGTTTCATTATTCATTTCTAATAAAATTGGTAATAAAACATCTTTATTGATTATTCCAAGACCTAAATAAACACCTTCTATGGCTGCTATTAATTGCTCAGTACCTATATCTTTTAGTATATATCCATCAGCACCACTACATATAGCATCAGAAATATCCTTTTTATTAGTAGATGCAGAAAGTACTAGTACTTTAGTTGATGGAAAATCTGACTTTATTATTTTCGTTGCTTTAGTACCATTACATATAGGCATAAATAAATCCATTAAAACTACATCAGGCTTATGTTTTTTACATAAATCATAAGCTTCTAATCCGTTAGTAGCTGCTGCTAAAACTTTTATATCACTATTATTTTCAATTACATTTTTAAAACTTTCCCTTAAGAGTTTTTGATCTTCAGCAATAATTACTGTTATCATAATTCCCACCCCATACTAAATGAATATTAAATATCAAAGTAATTATATCATTATATCAAAATGAGAACAATGTAAAATAATGTTGAATTTTACTGGCTGAAATTCAAAGTAAATGCGATGTGCATATTGGATTTTAATTGTTGTGCAAGTTGCATCTGACTAAGTGACTTATGGGACTGCAAAAATATTATGAAATGATTTAAAATTAAATTAACAAATCAATCAAAAATATATTAGCAAATGATTTAAAATAAAAAACAAGGGGGACAAAATTATGAAAAGGGTACTTATAGTTGACGATGCAGCATTTATGAGATTTGTATTGAGACAGACTTTAGAAAAGTGTGGGTTTGAAGTTGTAGGTGAAGCTGAGAATGGAGTAAAAGCCATTAGATTATTTAGACAATTAAAACCAGATGTGGTTACAATGGATTTAACTATGCCAGCTCTTAGTGGAGTAGACTCAATAAAGGTTATAAAGTTAATAGATGAAGAGGCTAAGATCATTGTTATTTCTTCTAGTGGGCAAAAATTAGCAGTTGAGGAAGCTATAGAAGCTGGGGCAACATCATTTTTAGTTAAACCATTTAAAGAAAAGGTTTTAGCAGAACGATTAGTAGATGCATTTAAACCTGAAAATATGAATTTAAATTGTAATTAAAAAAGAAGATTTTTCACACCTCTGCAAATTTTGACATATAATGGATTAGTATCATTACATGGGGTTGGAAATAAGTGATATATGGACTTATATTAGCAGGGGGAAAAGGCAGTAGACTATACCCATTATCTAGAGCAAAAGAACCAAAGCAGTTTTTAAAGATAATTAATGGAAAGAGCTTTTTAGTTAATACAGTAGACAGAGTGGCTTCGTTGATAAATAGAGAGAATCTTTATGTTGTTACTAATAAAGATTATGAATCAAAAATAAGAGAAGAGCTTAAGGATATTAAGGAAGATAATATCTTTGCTGAACCTAGCAATAAAGAGACCGCTTTATGAACAACATAGGTCATATAGATAGAATTAGGAGGTGATGGTTGTAAAACATAATTTAATAATATACATGTTTTGAGAGCAGTATTGGAAACGATGCTGCTCGATTTTATTTTAAAGATATGTATTAAGGGAACCTTTAACAAGTTCCCTTAAAAAATTCATATTATCAATATTACTCTTAAATATGGTTTGATTAAAAAAGATAATATTATAATAACTATTATTTATCCCCATTTATCTACTACATTTGGGAATAAAGCTAAAAGACTTGCAAAAAAATTAAACATTAAAAAACACCTCCATTTAACAAATTTGTTGCTTTTTTAAATATATCAACATTGACTTTTTCTAATTCTTCAAGAATAGCGTCAATGAAGAATTCATCAATATTTTGTTCTTTTAAAGATAAAATTAATGAAATTAACTCATCCCAACGTTTCTCTATAAGAAATATATTGGCTAGTGATACACTTTTTCGTCCTATATTTCCGGTTTGGTGATGATAATTTGATATAAAAAGATTAATTTCCTTATATTCAGTTAGACTAATTTCATTTTTGAATAATTCACAATAAAGATTTAAAATCAAACAATAATCTAACATATTAGTATTTATATAATTAGAATCCAGCTCCAATTCTTCTTTGATCATTTTTATATGCTTTTTAGAACTGTTTATATCCCCAAGTTTGTTTTCTACCCATGCTAGATTGTGTATTAGTAATCTTCTAGTGTATAGACTTCTTATATCATCATAATTATTTAAATATAACTGGTTTAGTAATAGTTTAGCTTCTTTGAATTTACCATTTGTAAAAAGTTTAAAGATATCATTGGTAATAATATCCTGTATGTGTTTTTCTAAATTTTCAGCATCCACAAGACTATAGCCCCCTTATATTGAATTATATTTAATTATATGTAAAGATATAATTGGTTTCCAACCCGTATATCTTAAATGAAATGAATTGTATCTTTAAAAAATATAAATATCTTGAAATAGTAGAAAAATATCTTGAAAGCAAAAAACTATCAATCTCAAAAGAAATTTTTAAAGATGTTGATTATAATGGACAAAAATAAATAAGAAAAATTAAAAACACTTCTACTAGTCTAGAAGTGTTTTTAATTTTTTCTATATAATATTTATAAAAATTGAAATTTGGGGGAGATAGGATTTCTTTCACAAAATTCTCTTTTTGTAAAAGGTTATCCTCTCATTTCCAATTCTACCCCATTGATTTAATTTTATTCAGTAAAGATTGAATTAATTAATGCAACAGTACTGTTGTAATTAAAAAGAAATAGTTTAATAAAATTATAATATATTAATTATAAATAAGGTTAAATATATGAAGGATGATATAAAAGTAGTATATGGCAATGAAGAGTTTATAAAATTGTTTGAATTACTAATAGATAATAAAATAACAGAGATAGTTCGAAAGGTTAGAGAAGATAGTAAAGCACTGTGTAAGAATATAGAATCCTATCCATCATCAGATGTTGATTGTGAGGCAGATGAAAAGGATGAATAAAGTATGGAATATAGCAATTTATGCAAGAGTTTCTACAGATAAAAAAGAACAAAGTGAATCTATTCCAGTGCAAGTTGAAAATTTAAAAAAATGGATATTGAATAAATCGAGAGAAGATAAAAGTTCAGTATACAACCTAATTGATGTATATCAAGATCAAGGAATATCTGGATCTTCATTTGAAAGAGAATCTTTTATAAAAATGAAAGAAGATATAGAAAATAAGAAAATCAATATGATAGTAACTAGAGATTTGTCAAGATTTTCAAGAAATTATATTCTTGCAGGATATTATTTAGAGGACTACTTTAAAGTAAATAATATTAGGTTTATATCTGTTTTAGATAATGTAGATACTGAATCAGAGTTTGATAATGATATTATACCTTTTAAAAATATTTTAAATGAAATGTATATAAAGGATTGTAGTAGAAAGGTTAGATCTGCATTATTAACAAGAATGGAGAGGGGGAGTAGTATTGCTAGCAAACCACCCTATGGGTACAAGTTTGAAGAAGTTTATGAAAAAAATCAAAAAAACATAAAATTAATTTCAGCTGAAGATGAAAGTACTCAAGTAGTAAAAGAAATTTTTACACTATATTTGTCAGGATGGGGAGCTGGAAAAATAGCAAGCTACCTAAATAAACAAGGAATTGACCCGCCATCTAAAAGAATCAAAAACTTTGCTAGAAAAAAATTTGGAAAGTGGAACAATAATACTATTATCAGTATATTGAAAAATCCTAAATATGGGGGATACATGGTTCAAGGAAAATATAAGAAGGTAAGTTATAAGGTAAAAAAAATTAATATAATGCCTATTGAACAGTGCATATATGGAGGAGAATTTGAAGGGATAATTTCTAAAGATGTTTTTGAAAGAACACAGCAGATGATGAAAGAGCGTTCTAATAGTAATTATAGATATAAGAATGGAGTTATACATGCTTTTTCTGCTGTTCTTAAGTGTGGAAAATGTGGAGGAAGTATGACCTATAGGCAAAAATATAAAGGGTATAAATGTACTAATAGCCAACAAGGGGCTAAAAGATGTTCTCCACACAGCATTAAAGAGACAAGATTAATTGAGATTGTTTCAAATGAGATAAAGAGTATGATAGATGAAAAAATAGATAAAAACAAGGTATATAATAAATTCAATAATATAAAAATAGAAAATGATTTTCAGAATGAATTAAAATCTGTAGAAAAAGAATTAAATGCTCTTGATAGTAAGTTAAAAAAAATATATGAAGATAGGTTAGATAATGTAATAAATCAAAGAAATTTTGATTATATGATTCAAAATGTGCAAGAAAAACAAAATAAAATGATAGGGAGAAAAAATCAATTAGTAAATATGCTTAAGAAAAATGATGTTGATAATGATTTGTTGAAAAAATATAAGATAGAAATAGATAATCTATTGGAAGGAAAAACAATTGATAGGAGATTGGTAGAAACTTTAATAGATAAAATTATTATAGATGAAAGCAATGAAGGTAAAGAAAAAAGATTAATAATTCATTATAAATTTTCAAAATAGTCAAGTATATATATTAAAATTTACAAATAAGTGTTTTTGCAAAAGATCTGTGTCGTCTAAAAAGGGACTGCTACATGTATAGGTCTTTCAGCAGTTAAATTATTAAAAAAAGATGGAGATGCTGTAATGGTAGTGCTTCCATCTGATCATTATATAGAGGGTACCAATAATTACTTGCAGACCATAGAGCAGGCAGTTGAACTTGCCAATAAAAGGAGAGGTATAATCACATTAGGAATAGATCCAACACGAGCAGAAACTGGATACGGGTACATTGAAATGGGACAAAGAATTGCAGGGGATATCCCAACTCATAAGGTAGCTAGATTTACAGAAAAACCTAATGCTGAAGTAGCTAGAGATTTTTTGCTTAAGGGAACTTATCTATGGAATTCTGGAATGTTTGTCTTTAGAGCTGATGTTATCCTAAGGGAAATAGAAAAATATCTTCCAAAAATGCATAAGTGTTTAATGGAAATATATAAGCATATAGGAGAACCAGATGAGGAAGAAGTAGTAAATGAACAATATCAATTAATAGATGGTATTTCTATAGACTTTGGTGTTATGCAAAAAACAAGAAAAGCTTATGTAATTAAGTGTGACTTTCCTTGGGATGATATAGGGAGTTTTTCAGCATTAAGTAGATTTTTAGGAAGTGATAGAAATAATAGTATATCTAAAAATGTATATCTAGAAGATTGTGAGAATTGCTCTATATTTGGATCTAAAAACTTAATTATTGGTCTTGGAATAAAAGATTTAGTAGTAGTGGATGCAGGAGATGTAATATTAGTAATGGATAGAAATAAGGATCAGGAAATAAAACATTTATTAAGTGATTTAAGTAAAGAAGAAAGTTATGGGGATTATTTATAATTAAAAGTCATCATAGAGATATGGTGACTTTTAATCGTGAATTTAACTATATATATTTAAATAGAACTATGAGTTTAATAATAAATGCATTTTAGGAAGTTAGATTTAGCAGTACAAAAAATTACTGCTATAAAATATTTAGAATTGGTGTATAATATAAATTAGTTATTAATTGTTAGAGGAAGTGTTAATATTGCTGATGAATACTCATAAAATATTAGCCAATAATATTTTGAATCAAACTAGCATGGACAAACTTAATTTTATAGATAAGAAAAAATTTATATGGGGAAATATTAAACCAGATTATGTTTCTAAATATAAATTAAAAAAACATTTTTATGATGAAAGTATAGATATGATTTTTAAAAAAATATATTTTTTGTCCAATTTAACATCACAAGAAATTTACTACAATTATGGAGTTAAAAAATTTAGTGCAGAACTTGGCGTGGTATGTCATTTTCTTTGTGACTTCTTTTGTTTTGCCCATAGTGAAAGATGGAGATTAAAGAGTGACTTAAAGAAACATGTTACCTATGAACAAAAGTTAGCAAAAATGGCTAAGGATTTTTATTTCTCAGAGTTAATTGATGAAAATTTATCAATAGAGGATGTAGAAGACTTTGTTAAATATAATGTAAGAGAATATGGCAAAGCTGAAGGATATGAAAAAGATTTAATATATTCAGCACTAGTATGTAACAGTGTTGTTAATTCAATACTTAATCAAGTAATTGAAAATAGTTATGCAGAAAGAAGAGTTGGATAACTCTTCTTTTTGGCTATATGTCTTTACAAAATGAGGAATAGCGGGTAAAATTATATAAATATATGAACAAGTGCTCATGCATTGACGGGAGGGTGAATATGAATAAAATAGATAATATAGAAAATTGCAATTGTAGTATTATTCATGAGGATGTAATTGTTAGAGTTAAGGAAAAACTTCCTAAAGAAGAAACATTGTATGATTTAGCAGAGTTTTTTAAAGTGTTTGGAGATTCAACTAGAATAAAGATTATATGTGCTTTATTTGAATCGGAAATGTGTGTATGTGACCTAGCTGCTTTACTTGGAGTATCTCAATCAGCTATTTCTCATCAGTTAAGAACATTAAAAGCAGCAAGACTTGTAAGATATAGAAGAGAGGGAAAAGTAGTTTACTATTCATTAGATGATGAACATATTAAGCATATTTTTGATGAGGGCTTAAATCATATTACAGAATAAGTAAAGATGATTTTATCAGGAATAATAATAAGATGTAGGGGTAACTTCAATAGTTGTGTTTAATTCTATGATAGCTATTAGAAAATGATAGAATTTTATTAAATTTGTTGATATAATGTTTAAGGTAATATTATTTACGTTATATTTACAAACAATTTAAAAATTATGAAAAATTGGAATATAAAAAATATAAAAAATATATATTTATTATGGTTAAATAGTTGACTTATGGTGGCGATAAAAGTATAATAATGTAGTTAATTGTACTTTCAGGCATGAGAAAGTAGCAGATAGGATTTTTATCCTATTCAAAGTCAACTATTTGGCTAAAACCATATGACTTTGTATTAAATTGTGAGACTTATGTATAACGGTTAGGGTTGCGTTATACATAAGCCTCTTTTTTATTGAGTTTAAATTTTTATTTTTTGATAAAACTATATTAGAGCGATTTAGGAGGAAAAGTATGAGTTTATTATCTATAATATTGATTGGCTTTGGATTATCAATGGATGCTTTTGCTGTATCTTTAACTGTAGGTATAAGTACAAATAATGATAATAAAATGAAAATGGCATTAAAATCAGGAATATTCTTTGGTGTTTTTCAGGGAATAATGCCATTAATAGGATGGGCTGTAGGGATAAGTTTTACTGATTATATAGAAAAAATAGATCACTGGATAGCATTTGTGTTATTAGCTTTCATTGGTGGTAAAATGTTTATTGAATCTATTAAAGGTGAAGATGATGAGTCTGATGAAGGTAAAGAGTACACAAATAAAAGATTTCTAATTCTAGCTATTGCCACAAGTATAGACGCTCTAGCTGTAGGAGTTAGCTTTGCTTTTTTAAATGTTAATATAATATCAGCTGTGATTATTATAGCTATTATAACATTAATTTTATGCATTTTTGCAGTTTATTTAGGCAAAGTATTAGGTGCAATATTTAAGTCAAGAGCAGAAATGTTAGGTGGATTAATATTGATACTTATTGGATTAAAAATATTAATTGAACACTTACTAAAATAGTAAATATGAAACTGAATATTTAATATATGTTTAGAAAGTAATAGAAAAATAAGTTGGTTTTATGTTAATATAGTATAAGGAAAAAAGTTGTTTTAGCATTTTTATGAACAAGCATGTAACTAATTGAAAATTTTATTAGATTAAGAGGAGAAACAGTATGGAAAAGAAGAAGAATATTTCTATGGCTGTGATTAAGAGATTACCAAAATATCATAGATACTTAAAAGAGTTAATGGCTAATGATGTAGATAGAATATCATCAAAAGAATTAGGTGAAAAAATAGGTTTTACAGCATCACAAATACGTCAAGATTTGAATTGTTTTGGTGATTTTGGTCAACAGGGTTATGGATATAATGTTAAAGAATTATTTAACCAAATCAGAGATATACTTGGATTAAATAAAGAATATAAAACAGTTATAATTGGTGCAGGAAATATTGGGCAAGCCATAGCAAATTATACAGGTTTTAATAAATTAGGGTTTGAACTTACAGGAATATTTGATGCCAATCCTAAGTTGGTTGGGATGAAAATCCAAGATATAGAAATAAAAGAGATAGATACATTAAGTGAACATTTAAGTGAAAATGAAACTGATATTGGTATAATATGTGTACCAAGAATAAATGCTCAAAAAGTATGTAATGAACTAGTTAAGGGTGGCGTAAAAGGGATTTGGAATTTTGCTCCAGTAGACTTGAATGTTCCAGATAGTGTTACTGTTGAGAATGTTCATTTAAGTGAAAGTATGTTAACTTTGATATATTTACTACACAGTAAAGAGGACGAAGAAGAGTAGAAAATTGAGTCTTGTAAAACCTTATTAAAATTAGCACAAAATCTCATATTATATATTGCAAAAAATTTAACAAAGTATTATAATCATAATTGAAGTTGAAAAGCTTCAATTATTTTTTTGTTTTAGATTGTTATAATATTAACAAAATAAAATGCAAAAACTATTTAATGTGTATGAAAAATAAACAAGTATCTTGATACTTTAAAGTGTAATAAGATATTTGGAAATAAGTATTGGAAGATTTAAGGAGGCAAAAGGCATGGAATTAAAGAATGTAATTCTTGAAAAAGAAAACCATTTAGCTATTGTAACAATCAATAGACCAAAGGCATTAAACGCTTTAAATTCAGAAACTTTAAAGGATCTTGATACTGTACTTGATGATTTAGAAAAAGATAATAACATCTATGCAGTAATTTTAACTGGTGCAGGAGAAAAATCTTTTGTAGCTGGGGCGGATATTGCAGAGATGAAAGATTTAAATGAAGAACAAGGAAGAGAATTTGGTACATTAGGAAATAATGTATTTTTAAGATTAGAAAATTTAGATAAACCAGTTATAGCTGCTATCTCAGGTTTTGCTTTAGGTGGTGGTTGTGAACTTGCTATGTCATGTGATATTAGAATAGCTTCAGAAAAAGCTAAGTTTGCTCAACCAGAAGCTGGTCTTGGAATAACTCCAGGGTTTGGTGGAACTCAAAGACTATCAAGAATAGTAGGAATGGGTAAAGCGAAAGAATTAATTTATACTTGTGATATGATTAAAGCTGATGAAGCGTTAAGAATAGGTTTAGTTAACAAAGTTGTTGCTTTAGAAAACTTAATGGAAGAAGCAAGAGCTATGGCTGCTAAGATAATAGCTAATGCTCCAATAGCAGTTAAGTTATGTAAAGATGCAATAAATAGAGGTATGCAAGTTTCTATAGATAAGGCAGTTGCTATAGAAGCAGAAGATTTTGGTAAGTGCTTTAGCACAGAAGACCAAACAGAAGGAATGACTGCATTTGTAGAAAGAAGAGAAAAGAACTTCCAAAACAAATAAAATTGTTTTTAGAATATTAAGGAGGGTAATTTAAATGAATTTCCAATTAACTAGAGAACAAGAATTAGTACAACAAATGGTTAGAGAATTTGCAGTAAATGAAGTTAAACCAATTGCTGCTGAGATTGATGAGACAGAAAGATTTCCAATGGAAAATGTAGAAAAAATGGGCAAGCTTGGAATGATGGGTATTCCATTTGCTAAAGAATTTGGGGGAGCAGGCGGAGATGTTCTTTCTTATATAATAGCTGTAGAAGAATTGTCAAAGGTTTGTGGTACAACTGGAGTTATTTTATCAGCTCATACATCGTTATGTGCTTCAGTAATAAATGAAAATGGTACTCCATTACAAAAAGAAAAGTATTTAGCAGATCTTTGTACAGGAAAGAAGATAGGTGCTTTTGGATTAACTGAACCAGGAGCAGGTACAGATGCAGCTGGCCAACAAACTACTGCAGTACTTGATGGGGATAATTATATCTTAAATGGTTCAAAGATATTCATAACAAATGGTGGTGTTGCTGAGACTTTCATAATATTTGCTATGACAGATAAGAGCCAAGGAACTAGAGGAATATCTGCATTTGTAGTTGAAAAGTCATTCCCAGGATTCTCAGTAGGAAAGCTTGAAAACAAGATGGGTATTAGAGCATCTTCAACTACTGAATTAGTTATGGAAAACTGTATAGTACCAAAAGAAAACTTACTTGGCAAAGAAGGTAAAGGATTTGGTATAGCAATGAAGACTCTTGATGGAGGAAGAATTGGTATAGCAGCTCAAGCTTTAGGAATTGCAGAAGGAGCTTTTGAAGAAGCTGTTAACTACATGAAAGAAAGAAAACAATTCAATAAGCCATTATCAGCATTCCAAGGATTACAATGGTATATAGCTGAAATGGACGTTAAAATAGAAGCTGCTAAGCATTTAGTATACAAAGCAGCATGCAAGAAACAAGCTGGCGAACCATACTCAGTAGATGCTGCAAGAGCTAAGTTATTTGCTGCAGATGTTGCAATGGAAGTTACAACTAAGGCAGTTCAAATCTTTGGTGGATATGGTTACACTAAAGAATATCCAGTTGAAAGAATGATGAGAGATGCTAAGATAACTGAAATCTATGAAGGAACTTCAGAAGTTCAAAAGATGGTTATTGCAGGAAGCATTTTAAGATAGGAGGATTTTTAGAATGAATATAGTAGTTTGTGTAAAACAAGTTCCAGATACTACAGCAGTAAAGATAGATCCTGTGAAAGGAACATTAATTAGAGATGGTGTTCCATCAATAATGAATCCAGAAGATAAGCATGCTTTAGAAGCTGCACTTCAATTAAAAGAAATACATGGTGGTAAGGTAACAGTTGTAAGCATGGGTCTTCCAATGGCTAAAGCAACTTTAAGAGAAGCATTATGTATGGGTGCTGATGAAGCTATATTATTAACAGACAGATGTCTTGGAGGCGCTGATACATTAGCAACTTCTAAGTCTCTTGCTGGAGTAATAGCTAAATTAGATTATGATATAGTACTTGCTGGAAGACAAGCAATTGATGGAGATACTGCACAAGTTGGACCAGAAATAGCTGAACATTTAAATATTCCTCAAGTAACTTATGTTCAAGATGTTAAGGTTGAAGGCGATAGCTTAATAGTAAATAGAGCATTAGAAGATGGTTACCAAGTAGTTGAAGTTAAGACTCCATGTCTATTAACTGCAATAGAAGAATTAAACGCGCCAAGATACATGCACGTTGCTAACATATTTGCAACTAATGATGACCAAATTAAAGTTATGTCAGCAGATGACATAGATGTAGATAAGGCTGAATTAGGACTTAAGGGCTCACCTACAAAGGTTAAGAAGTCAATGACTAAGGAAGTTAAGGGTGCAGGAGAATTGGTTAAGGAATCACCTAAAAACGCAGCATATTATGTTGTAGGAAAATTAAAAGAAAAACACTACATCTAAGATAATAGGAGGGTAATTTATTATGAATATAGCAGATTACAAAGGCGTTTGGGTCTTTGCTGAACAAAGAGAAGGCGAATTACAAAAAGTATCTTTAGAACTACTTGGGGAAGGTAGAAGAGTTGCTGATAAATTAGGAGTAAAGTTAACAGCTTTATTACTTGGAAATAACATAGAAGGATTATCTAAAACTTTAGCAGAACATGGTGCAGATGAAGTTTTAGTAGCAGATCATAAAGATTTAGAACATTACACAACTGATGCTTACACAAAGGTAATTTGTGATTTAGCTTCTGAAAGAAAGCCAGGAATATTATTTGTAGGAGCTACTTTCATTGGAAGAGATTTAGGACCAAGAATAGCTGCTAGATTATCTACAGGGTTAACAGCTGACTGTACATCAATCGATGTTGAAGTTGAAAATGGTGATCTTTTAGCTACAAGACCAGCATTTGGTGGTAACTTAATGGCAACAATCGCTTGTCCAGACCATAGGCCACAAATGGCTACAGTAAGACCAGGAGTTTTTGCAACAGTTAAAACTGATGGAACAAATTGTAATATAGAAAAGGTTGAAGTTAAGTTAGAAGCTACTGATCTTAGAACTAAGGTTTTAGAAACTATCAAATCCAAGAAAAATATTGTAGATATAGCTGAAGCTGAATTTATAATATCAGGTGGTAGAGGAGTTCAAAACAAGGAAAACTTTAAACTACTAGAAGAATTAGCAGAAGTTTTAGAAGGAACAGTAGCTGGTTCAAGAGCTGCGGTTGAAAATGGTTGGATTGATGGAGCTTATCAAGTTGGTCAAACTGGTAAGACTGTAAAACCTAAAATATATATAGCTTGTGGTATTTCAGGAGCTATACAACATGTTGCTGGTATGCAAGATTCAGAACTTATTATAGCAGTTAATAAGGATGAATCAGCTCCAATAATGAAGGTTGCTGACTATGCAATAGTTGGAGATCTTGTTAAAGTAGTACCAGAATTAATTGCTCAATTTAAGGATTTTAAGAGTGCAGAATAGTAATCAATATATAATTTAGAATTAACAATGCATAATTAATGGGAATTTTTAAGTGGTTTCAATCATAATTGTGCATTGTATTCTATAAATTATGAATTGATTTTATGTATTATATGGTTTAAATTAGTAAAAAATAATAAAGTTAAATGTGAATTGATTAGGAGGAATAGTCTATGAAAAAGGTTTTCGTACTTGGTGCAGGAACAATGGGTGCTGGAATAGTTCAAGCATTTGCACAAAAGGGTTGTGAAGTAATCGTAAGAGATATTAAGGATGAATTCGTACAAAGAGGAATAGCTGGAATAACTAAAGGGTTAGAAAAGCAAGTTGCTAAAGGAAAGATGACTGAAGAAGATAAGGAAGCTATACTTACTAGAATTTCAGGAACAACTGATATGAAGTTAGCTGCTGATTGTGACTTAGTTGTAGAAGCTGCTGTTGAAAACATGAAAATTAAGAAAGAAATATTTGCTGAATTAGATGAAATCTGTCAAGAATCAACTATATTAGCTTCAAATACTTCTTCTTTATCAATAACAGAAGTTGCTTCAGCTACTAAGAGACCAGATAAGGTTATAGGAATGCACTTCTTTAATCCAGCTCCAGTAATGAAGTTAGTTGAAATTATCAAAGGAATAGCTACATCACAAGAAACTTTTGATGCAGTTAAGGAATTATCAGTAGCAATTGGAAAAGAACCTGTAGAAGTTGCAGAAGCTCCAGGATTCGTAGTTAACAGAATTCTTATTCCAATGATAAATGAAGCTATAGGAATATATGCAGAAGGAATCGCTTCAGTTGAAGACATAGATACAGCTATGAAATATGGAGCTAATCACCCAATGGGACCTTTAGCATTAGGAGATTTAGTTGGACTAGATATAGTTTTAGCTATCATGGATGTTTTATACAATGAAACAGGAGATTCTAAGTACAGAGCTCATAGCTTACTTAGAAAGTATGTAAGAGCAGGATGGTTAGGTAGAAAGTCAGGAAAAGGATTCTACGATTATTCTAAATAATTACTAAAAAAGGAGTTATCTTGATAGAGATAACTCCTTTCAGACCGTTGACAAAAGAGATATTTTCATTCCTGAAAATATCTCTTTTGTCTTTACTTTATAAAAACATATAAA
>NZ_JANDMF010000076.1:0-16563 GCF_031626875.1 Clostridium sp. SHJSY1 | reverse complement strand
CATGAATAAAATTTATATTTAGTAAAAAAGGATATATCATATTGAAGTTTTTTCACTCCAATCTGATACATCCCCATATATTTTGCTATAAAAATCACTGATAAAATAAAGAGAAATTTATAGAGTATGATTTAATACCATATTACTTACATCTTGTTGAAATCTAGTGAAATTTTCAGGAGCCCAAATGGTTGAAGATTTGCCGTTTTCTTCAAATGTTTTTTTGCTAAAAGTAAATGTTTGCTTTTTTGTATCAGTAGATGGTTTTGCATTATTTATACTATTTGCAAGGTTGCTTAAATATAATTCTTTAAATTTAGCTTTATATTGAGTTTCGCTTTTAAATTTAAGAGTACCTATCTTTTTTAAAGCATCCTCTTTTGCTTGTGTGAAAGCAGAGGGCACATCTATATAAGATGTAGTAATTTTTATATCAACTGTCTCTTTACCTTGACTTACCTCTAGTTTAGGTGTTATTTTCTTTAAAGAATTTATTTCAGCTGAAAGTATTTTTTCTAATTCTTCATCAGTAAGCACAATAGCATACTCTGCAAATGCATTTTTTATGTCATTTCTTATCTTACTGAATGTATCTTTACTAATTGTATCAAATTCAGTAGTTGGTAGTCCTAATTCTTGAAATTTAGTTTTATCCCCATATAAACAAAATTTAAAATATGCCTCTGCTGTTACTTCAGGAGTTGCTAATGTTTTTACCTCTTCTTTTTCTTTTGAAGGCTTCTTTTCTTCTCCACAGCCAGTTAATGTTAAACTAGCTGTTAATACAATCATACTAAGCATAGTTATAAATTTTTTGAAATTTTTCATATGTTACCCCCTATACGTATTGAAAATGCTTATTGCTAGACTAATTATTTGGAAATATTATATCATGCATTTGTAATGAATAATTATAAATTTAGAAGAAAATGACTATGGTCATAGGTATTATGGGAATATGGTCCTAGAAAAATATTGAAAAATTAATTGTAATTTTATTTTTTATTAAAATTCATGTTTTTACATTATAGGATTTTTTATTATAAAGTTGTTAAATGGAAAAGATAGATTCATAGGTTAATTTAGTAATAGATAAAATGTAAATGATATGATAATATCTAAATAAGAAAAATTGAATAAATAAATATATAGACAAAAGAAAAACCTTAATATCAAAAAATAGAAGATAAAAAAGGGTGAGTGATGGATGAAAAGAATTGACTTGATTCTTAATAAACTTAATGAAACAAAGCATACAAAACCAAATGGAGTTTCTGCATCAGATATTGCAGAGAAGTTAAATCTTTCTAGAGCAAATGTAAGTAATGATTTAAATAAATTAGTAGGTGAAGGGAAGGCAGAGAAGTTAAAAGGAAAACCAACATTATTTAAGATTAGTGAAAAAGAAAACGTTTCCTCTGGTGTATTAGCAATAGATAAATTTTCAGAATATAATCCTAGTTTATACCCAGCAATAGAGCAAGCAAAGGCAGCAATATTATATCCTCCAAATGGAATGAATATATTACTACTAGGTGAAACTGGTGTAGGTAAATCAACTTTTGCAGGATTATTATATAAGTATGCAATTGAAATGAAGGTAAAACTTGAAGACAGTCCTTTTATAGTATTTAATTGTGCAGATTATGCTAATAATCCTCAATTATTGCTAGGACAATTATTTGGTATAAAAAAAGGTGCATATACAGGTGCTGATTTTGATAAGCAAGGTCTTATTGAAAAAGCTGATGGAGGAATTTTATTTTTAGATGAAGTTCATAGATTGCCTGCAGAAGGGCAAGAGATGTTTTTTACCTTTATGGATAGAGGCGTTTACAGAAGACTTGGGGAAACAGAGAGTGAAAGAAGAGCAGATGTACTTATTATAACTGCAACTACAGAAGATCCAAGTACTACATTACTTAGGACATTTACAAGAAGAATCCCAATGGTAATAACAATACCTCCACTAAGAAATAGAGGCATGGAAGAAAGATTTAATCTTATAAAACAATTTATGATTCAAGAATCTGGAAGATTAAAAAAAGGTATTAGAGTGTCAGTGAATTCTATAAAAGCATTTTTGTCTTATAATTGTGAAAATAATATAGGACAATTAAGATCTGATATACAGCTTGCTTGTGCTAAAGCATATGCTGATTTTTTGTCAAATAGAAAAGATGTCATAGAAATAAGCAGTTTAGATTTACCAACATACATAAGAGAAGGGTTATATAAAGAAATAGAACATAGACAATTATGGAATAAGTTAATTGATATAAATAATAGATATTTTATATTTGATAAAAATAAAGATAAAGAAATATTTGAAGAAAACAAGAATGATGAAAATATTTATGAAATGTTAGATGTTAGGATAAGTGAACTTAAGGCAAAAGGTATAAAAGGTGTACGACTTGAAGAAGAAATAGAAAGAGATATTGAAGATTATTTAAAAAAGTATATTAATGATGTTTATGATAAGGTTGATATGTCTAATATAAAAAATATTATAGAAAAAGATGTTATGGATGTAATAGAAGAAGTTATTAGTTTTTGTGAAAATCAATTACAAACTAAATTTGATAAAAAAATAAATTATGGATTAGCTGTTCATATAAGTAATTCAATAGATAGATTAAGAAGAAATAAGAAAATTGTAAATCCAAAGTTAAATAGTATAAGGGAAGAACATAAAAAGGAATTTAATGTAGCATTGGATGCATTAAAGATAATAGATAGAACACTTGATGTAAGTATGCCAGTTGATGAAGCTGGTTTTATAACTATGTTTTTAAGTTATGATTATGGAAACTTAAAACATAAACAAAACAATGTTAAAGTAATAGTTATTGCTCATGGAATAAGTACAGCAACATCAATGGCTGATGCAGTTAATGGACTTCTTGGGACAAAGAATATAATAGGAATCAATGCACCTATAGAAGAAAAACCTGAAAAAATATTAAGTAAAACTATAGAATATATTAGAGAATATAAAATTGATGGAGATATATTATTTCTAGTTGATATGGGATCTCTTACAAACTTTGGAGTTGAAATAGGAAATTTATTTAACATAAAAACTAAAACAATACCATTGGTTAGTACATTGCATGCATTAGAAGCAACTAGAAAATCTATGATGGGATATTCATTAGATGAAATATATAGAGAAACGTTGGAAGTTAATAATTTATATAATGAGAATGTCATACAATCTCAGCAAGAGAGAGAAGAAAAGCTGGCAATAGTTACAGTATGTACTACTGGAGAAGGTGGGGCTAAAACACTTAAAAGATTATTAGAGAAAAGTATTACTTTTGATAAAAAGATAGTAGAAATTATTCCAATTAATTTAATAGGAAAAGAAAGTATTTATGAAAAAATAGAAAAACTAAAGAAAGAATATAAATTTATTTGTTTTGTGAGTCCATTTGAATTAGATATAAATAAACCACAATTTATGCTGGATAGCATTATAGATGGAACATGTATTAAAGATATACAAAAACTCATTGACATTGAAGAAATTTATCTAAAGATGAATGAAACCTTAGAACGTGAATTGAAAAAAGTTGATGGAAAAACAGTATTAAAACATATAAAGAAATTTAATGAAAATGTTGAAGAAGAATTGAATATTAAAATAAGTACAAATATCCTTATTGGAATTATATTGCATATATCAAGTATGATAGAGATGTATGACCAAAACAAGACCAGGGTAGAGTTTGAGAACAAGGAGCAATATATAGAGGATAACTTAAAATTATATAGAGTAGTAAAAAATGCGATTGAGCCTATCAGTACTAAATATTCAATGAATATTACAGATGATGAAATATGTTATTTGATGAATTTCTTTAAAGCGCCAAATTTAGTAAGTAATAAGTGATAATTTATGAAACAATAAAACACATTGTTAATGTGTTTCAAAAAACTTTTTGAGAAGTAAAACATTTTAAATCTTCTCAAAAGTTTTTTTTTGTTTTGAATCCTTTGAAAATACTAACTTGAATATATATTAATATTTTTATTTATTGTATTTTAAATTTGGCATGGTTATTGCTTTATATATGAATAAGACAAATGAAAGATAAAAAAACTAATATAAATAAAAATTATAAAAGAATTGAGGAGATAAAAATGGAATCATTAGAAATGGCAATTATGAATATTATAATCAATGCTGGAGATTGTAAAAATCATGCTTATATGGCTCTTAATTATGTAAATGAAGGAAATTATGAAGAAGCTGATAAAGAAATGGAGTTATCAAATGATGCTTTAGGTAAAGCTCATGACGGACAAACAATGTTTCTGCATCAAGAAGCAAATGGTGAAAAGATAGATATGTCGGTATTATTTGTGCATGCTCAAGATCATTTAATGACTGCCATAACAGAGAAGAATTTAATTGAACAAATAATTGAATTAAGGAAGATTGTAAATACATTAATTAAATAAAATTAGCAAAAAATAAAATTAGCAAAAAATAAAATTATATATTAGGAGGAACGAATTATGATTACAATTAGATTATTTTGTGCAGCAGGAATGTCAACAAGTTTGTTGGTTAATAAAATGAAGGATTCAGCTAAAGCAAAAGGAATAGAAGTGGATATAGAAGCTTTTCCAGAAGGACAAATGGATAAACACTTAGATAATGTAGATGTAGCGCTACTTGGACCACAAGTTGGGTACACAATTGCAAAAGCAAAAAAGATATGTGAACCTAAAGGAATTCCAGTAGATGTAATACCAATGGTTGATTATGGAATGATGAATGGTCAAAAAGTATTAGATTTTGCTTTAAAATTAGCTAATAAATAAGGCTAAATAAAAAAAGTTCCATGTGGTTCAATTAAGTAACAGAGAAAACCACATGAAAGATTGGATAAAAATAATAATAAATCTCACAAATTTATTACTGTTTTATTATATCACAAATTTATATTATATTTTTATACAAAAACTAAATTTAAAGGAGGAATTATTATGTCATCATTAGGAAGTACTCTAAACGAAAAAGTAATACCAGTAATTATGAAATTTGTTGGTTCTAAGCCTGTTATTGCTTTAAAAGATGGAATTTTATTTACATTGCCGTTAATTATGGTAGGATCAGTATTCTTATTACTAGCACAAATACCTTATCAACCATTTAATGATTGGATGGCTAGTATGTTAGGTGCTGGATGGACAGAACCGTTATTCCAAGCTTATAATTCAACTTTTGCGATTATTGCAATTATTGCTGTATTTGGTATAGCATACACATATGCTAAAAATGAAGGTCATGAACCTTTATCAGCAGGAATAATAGCATTTGCAGTCTTTTTATTAACAATGAACCAATTTGTTGTAACTAAGAGTGGCGAAATAGTAAGTGGCGTTATTAATAAGGACTTTGTTGGTGGAAAAGGTATGGTTACAGCAATCATAATTGGCTTAGTTGTAGGTGCAATTTATTCATGGTTTATGAAGAAAAATATTACAATTAAAATGCCAGCAGGGGTACCACAAGGAGTTGCAAATTCATTTGCAGCATTAATTCCAGCAGCAGTTATAATTTTAGGCTCAACAGTACTTTATACTATTCTTAAATATGCAATGGATACAACATTTATTGAATTAATATATAAAGTTTTACAAACACCTTTACAAGGAATGACAGATTCTTTAGGTGGCGTTATAGTTATGACTTTCATAATCCCATTTTTATGGTGGTTTGGTGTTCATGGTTCATCAATTATAGGTGGAATAATGACAGGAATATTAACATCAAATGCTCTAGAAAATCAAGCTATACTAGATAGTGGAAAAGCACTTACAGTAGCAAATGGTGGTCATATAGTAACACAACAATTTTTAGATAATATGGTTGGGATGACAGGGTCAGGAGTAACAATAGGACTTGTATTATGTATGATAATGTTTGGAAGATCAGCACAAAGTAAAGAATTAGGTAAATTAGCTATAATACCAGGGATGTTTAATATAAATGAACCAGTTACATTTGGTACTCCAGTAGTAATGAATCCATTTATGGCAATACCATTTATACTTACTCCAATGGTAACAGGCTTAGCTACTTACTTTGCACTATATACAGGATTAGTTCCATTATTTACTGGAGTATTGGTGCCATGGACAACACCACCAATAATTTCAGGATTCATTTTAGGTGGTTGGAGAATGGCTTTATTACAAATTGTAATTATGGGATTATCATTTGCAATATACTTCCCATTCTTTAAGAAACAAGATGCTATGAATGTTAAAAATGAGGAAGCAGCACAAAGTGAATAAGCTTAATAAAAAGTAGATTAATTTACATAATATAGAATTAACTAGCCCCAATATTTAAGATATACATATTGAATATAAATATTGGGGTATTTTTTAAAAAATCAGGAGGAAATTTTATGGCTTTTAATAAAAAATTTTTATGGGGAGGAGCTGTTGCAGCCCATCAAGTTGAAGGAGGATGGAATAAAGGCGGAAAAGGCCCTAATGTTTCAGATGTAATGACTGCTGGAGCACATGGTGTCCCAAGGGTAATTACTGATGGAGTAATTGAAGGTGAAAATTATCCAAATCATGAAGCTATTGATTTTTTTGGACATTATAAGGAAGATATTGCTTTATTTGCGGAAATGGGGTTTAAATGTTTTAGAACAAGTATAGCATGGACACGTATTTTTCCTAAGGGAGATGAATTAGAACCTAATGAAGAAGGATTAAAATTTTATGATGATATGTTTGATGAGATGTTAAAGTATGGAATAGAACCTGTTATTACATTGAGTCACTTTGAAATGCCATATCATTTAGCTAAAGAATACGGTGGGTGGCGTAATCGTAGAGTTATTGAATTCTTTGTACGTTATGCAACTACTGTAATGGAACGGTACAAAAATAAAGTTAAGTATTGGATGACATTTAATGAAATTAACAATCAAAAAAATATAACAAATCCACTATTTGGATGGACCTGTTCAGGTGTACTTTATAAAGAAGGTGAAAATCCAGAAGAAGTAATGTATCAAGTAGTTCATCATGAGTTAGTTGCTAGTGCGTTAGTGGTTAAGAAAGGCCATGAAATTAATCCGGACTTCCAAATAGGATGTATGTGCTCATTTGTTCCTATATATCCCTTTTCTTGTAATCCTAATGATATGATGCTTTCTGTAGAGGCAATGCATGATCGCTATTTCTTTGCAGATGTTCATTGCAGAGGCCATTATCCTTCATATGCATTAAAAGAATGGGAAAGAAAAGGGTATAATATTAAAATAGAGTCAGATGATACTCAAATTTTAACTGAAGGAACTGTAGATTATTTGGGATTTAGTTATTATATGTCTGATGCAGTCAAATCAGGAGTTAATGAATTAGATAAAGATTCTATTGTTGGATCAAATTCAAGTATTAAAAATCCATTTGTAAAGGCATCTGATTGGGGATGGCAAATAGATCCAGTAGGAATTAGGTATTCTTTAAATCTTTTATATGAAAGATATGAATTACCATTATTCATTGTGGAAAATGGTTTTGGAGCTATTGATGTTAAAGAGTTGGATGGATCATGCAATGATGATTATAGAATTGATTATTTAAGGTCACATATTATAGAAATGGAAAAGGCTATAGAATTAGATGGTGTTAATTTAATTGGTTATACTCCATGGGGATGTATTGATTGTGTTTCATTTACAACAGGAGAAATGAAAAAACGTTATGGATTTATCTATGTTGATAAAGATAATGAAGGAAATGGGACACTAGGTAGGTCAAAGAAGAAATCATTTGAATGGTATAAAAAAGTTATTTCAAGTAATGGGGAAGAATTGTAGTTTATTTATCTAATAAGATTGAAGAAATATAACAAATAACATAATAAAAAGTTTATTTTATTAGTAATATTAATAATCTCAAAGGTAAAGTTTTTAGACTTTTCTTTTGAGATTATTCTTTAATAAATTAAAGTGTTTTGTGATAAATAATCCTAATTGTAATAATTAAACATAATAAATTGAGGGTGATATTGATGAAGTTTTTAAAAAGTACTTTAGGATATTTTTTAGCTGCAGTTATAATAAATGCAAGTTGGGGAATTTTTATAGATAAGTTTGGGATTTGGGGTGGATATTTTGCTGCACTTTTTTTAACAGGATCAATGTGGTACATTAATCATTATTTAGCTTTAATTAAACATGATGAAGATTCAGCATTTATTGATATGGGATTAGGAATAGCAATTTGTTTAGTTGTAAAAGGATACTTGATTAATGGAATTGATTCAGTTATAAGTTCCATTCCAACTTTAGCTTGTATAACTATTGGAGCAATACTAGGTGGTTATGCAGCTGTAGCTGTAGAAAAATACAATAGAAAAGAGTTTTCTGAATAATATAATTTTAAAATACTGGATTTACAAGTTATAGATTAGAAATTAGGAGTGAAGTTATGTCTGTACAAGCTATTATTACAACAACATTTGGAGCTTTTATATTTCCATTTGTACTTAGAATTTGTTGGGGAAGATTTGTTAATAAATTTGGAGCAATTGGGGGGTTTTTAGCGGCAATAACTTTAGTAGGAACAATTTGGATAATAAATCATGGTATGAAAAGTCATTTAATACAACAAAGTGGAAGCACATGGATTGACATGGCTTGGGCAGCTGCCATTGGTATTTTCACAGCATCAGTTGTAGCGGGTGGGAAAATTAAAAAGTCATTTACCAATATTAACGCTGCAGTAGTTGGCGGGGGATTAGGTGCAATTGTACTTGTATTTATGTTGTAGTTCATAATTATACAAATCAAAACATAAATAAAGAAACTCATGAAATCTTATGATATAAATTTCATGGGTTTTTAGCCTTTTATATAAGCCTTTACTTGTGTTAAAATATATTGATGTAAAATAACAAATACAAATGAAACTTGGAGGATCTATTAAATGAATAAAATAACAGATCACATTTTATGCAAGGTGGAAAAACCATCTAGATATATTGGTGGAGAACTTAACCAAGTAGTTAAGAATCCAGAAGAAGTTGACATAAGATTTGCATTTTGTTTTCCTGATGTATATGAGGTAGGGATGTCTCATTTAGGAACAAGAATACTTTATCATACAATAAATCAAAGAAAAGATACATATTGTGAAAGAGTTTTTGCTCCATGGGCAGATATGGAGGAGCAATTAAGAAAGAATAATATACCATTATATGCTTTAGAAACAAAGGATCCTATCACGAACTTTGATATAATAGGATTTACTTTGCAGTATGAAATGAGTTATACAAATATATTAAATATGTTAAGTCTGGCAGAGATTCCATTTAGAGCAGAAGATAGGGAAAATGAGATGCCTGTAATAATGGCTGGAGGACCTTGTGCATACAATCCAGAGCCTTTATATGGAATTGTTGATTTCTTTGAACTTGGTGAAGGTGAAGAGATGATGAATGATGTGCTAGATGTTTATGTTAAATACAAAAACAGTGGTAAGTGGGATAAAAAGGCATTTTTAAGGGAAATATCACATATAAGAGGTATTTATGTTCCTTCATTATATGATGTGGATTACAATGAAAATGGAACTATAAAAGAATTTAAGTCTAAGTTTGAAGATGTTCCTGATAAAGTTAGAAAGAGAATAGTAGCAGATTTTGATAAGGTAGATTTTCCAGATGAAATTTTAGTACCTTATACAGATATAGTTCATGACAGAATTGTACTTGAGCTATTTAGAGGATGTACTAATGGATGTAGATTCTGTCAAGCTGGGATGCTTTATAGACCAGTAAGAGAAAAGTCAAGAGAAACTTTAATAAATCAAGCAAGAAAATTAATTGATAGTTCAGGATATCAAGAAGTATCTTTATCATCATTAAGTACTTGTGACTATTCAGATATTGAAGGATTAGTTCATGACATGATGGAAGAACATAGTGAAGATAAGGTAGCTGTAGCTTTGCCATCAATTAGAGTTGATGCTTTCTCAGTAGATTTAATTAAGGAAATTCAAAAAGTTAAAAAGACAGGGTTAACATTTGCTCCAGAAGCTGGTTCTCAAAGAATGAGAGATGTAATTAACAAAGGGTTAACTGAAGAGAAAATTCTTGAAGCATCTAAAAATGCCTTTGAAGCTGGGTGGAGTTCAATTAAATTGTATTTTATAATTGGTTTGCCTTATGAAGAATTGGATGATTGCAGAGCTATAGGAGAACTTGCTCATAAGATACAAGATCAGTATTTTGCAGTGCCAAAAGGTGTTAGAAACAAAGGATTAAAAATAACAGTAAGTACATCAATACTTATACCTAAGCCATTTACACCATTCCAATGGGCGCCTATGGCTAAAATAGATGATGTTAATGAGAAGATTAAGGCAGTAAGAGGATCAATTAAATCAAGAAGTATATGGTATAACTATCATCATCAACAAACTTCATATATGGAAGCTTTATTTGCAAGAGGAGATAGAAGAATGTGTGAAGTTTTAATTAAAGCTTTTGAAAAGGGAGCTAAGTTTGATGGGTGGTCAGAATTCTTTAACTTTGAAATATGGCAAGAAGCTTTAAATGAATGTGATGTAGATGGAGATTTCTATGCATATAGAGAAAGAAGCTATGATGAAGTGCTTCCATGGGATTTTATAGATATTGGAGTTAATAGAAAGTATCTTGAAATAGAAAATGAAAAAGCTAAGAAAGCTGAACTTACTCAAAACTGTAGAAAAGGCTGTACAGGTTGTGGAATAGATGTAAACTTTAAAGAAGGGAAGTGTTTTGCTGGTGCGATATCTAATTAAATATACTAAAGAAAGTGAGATAAAGTTCATTGCTCACTTAGACTTAATGAGGACAATTCAAAAGGTGGTAAGAAGAGCAAAACTTCCAGCTAAATATTCAAAAGGATTTAATCCTCATCTAGCAGTTTCAATAGCACAACCTTTGTCAGTTGGGGTTTATTCTTCAGGAGAATATATGGATTTAATTCTAGTAGAAGAGGTAGATGAACAAGAAATTTTGGATAGATTAAATGAAAAAAGTGCTGCAGGTATAAAATTTTTATCTTGCAAAAAGATTGTTGAAGTAGAAAATGAAAAGAAACTTCCTCAAGGGATGGCTTTAATTGATGCTTGTAGATACACCATAAAAGTTCTTTATAATGATGCAAAAAAGTTAGAAGATGAAGTTAATACTCTTCTAGAAAAAAAAGAATGGAATACTATTAAGAAAAGTAAAAAAGGTGAAAGAGAAGTTGATATAAGAGCTTTAGTTTATGATTTTAAGTTTTGGATTAAAGACAATGAACTTATAATAAATACATTGATTCAATCAGGAAGTAGGGAGCATTTATCTGCTGATTTATTAGTGAACTATGTTAAGTTACATACAACAGAATGTGATAATGATGCATTTGTTGATATAAAAAGAGAAGAGATGTACTTTTTAAAAGAAGGAAGATTTGCACCACTTTGTGATTGTAGGTAGGGATGTGTTTATATGAAAGAAATATTTATTGAGAGAAGAGAAAAAAGTCTTAGAATAGGTATTAAAAATAATGGTGTACTAGAAGAATGTATAGTAGATGAAGAAAGAAATGGACCAAGTATAGGTGAGATTTATAAAGGTCGAGTGAAGAATATTATCCCAGCTACTAATTCTATTTTTGTAGATATTGGACTTGAAAAGGAAGGATATATCTATTATAGTAATGAGCTTAAATCTAAAGGGATAAAAAAAGGAAATGAAATCCTTGTTGAAATTTTAAAAGAACCAATAAATGAAAAAGGAGCAAAGTTAACTACAAAGATAGGAATTCCTTCTAAATATATGGTTATTGAAAGTGGAGATGAGGGTATAGAGTTTTCTAAAAGATTTAAAGATGAAGTTAAAAAGGAGCTAATACTTGCTGAGCTTAAAGAAGTTAAAGGCGGAAAATTAATTGTAAGAACTGAAGCTGCAAATGTGAGTATTGAAGAATTAGAACATGAAAGAAAACTTTTGGAGAAGGAATATGAAGAGATTAATAGAAGGATGAAATACTCTTCACAGCTTGGAAAACTTTATGGAGACAATCTTGCGATAAATAAAGTTTTAAGAGATAAAGTAGGAATAGATTGTATAAAGATAGTTGTAGATAATGAAGAAGACTATAATTTTATAAAAGAGTATCTAAAAGATGAGAAAAATGTTAAAATTGAGCTCTTTGATTCAACTAAAAGATTATTTGATTATTATGATATAGAAAAAGAACTTTTAAAGTTAAGACATAATAAAGTAGTTCTTCCTTGTGGTGGTTCAATAATAATAGATAGAACAGAAGCTATGTATGTTATTGATGTAAATACAGGGAAAAATATAAAAGAGAGAAGCTTTGAAAAAACTATCTTAGATACTAATTTAGAAGCTGCTAGAGAAATAGGAAGACAGATTCTTCTAAGAAATTTAAGTGGAATAATAGTTATAGATTTTATAGATTTAAGAGATAAGGCTCATAAGTCTATAGTAATGAAAGAACTTAAGGATGCACTAAAAGAAGATGGTGGAAACCATAAGGTATTTCCATTTACAGAATTAAATCTAGTTCAAATCTCTAGAAAAAGAGTAGGTAAGAGTGTATATGAATATATGGAAGAAAAATGTCCTTTATGTTGTGGTAATGGGTCATTACTTAAGCTATCCTATCTAGAAGGGCTAATTAATAATGAAATAACTAAGTATCATAATGAAAATAGTATTAGTGATTTTTTTATAGAAGTAGATGAAACTTATATGAATAAGATTAAGGAAGATTTAGTTTCTTTTCTTAAGAATATAGATGGACTGGATAAGAAAATATATATTAATTATGTAAGTGGTATTGAGGGATATAGAGTAGAACCTTTAATATTTAAAAATCAAAAGAAAAATATTGAACAGTATTTGGTGAAAATAGAATAAGTATTAATATAATGATTGCAAATATTTTTTAGAAAGGGTATTTGTAATCATTTTTTTTGAATTTTAAAATTAGTGCAACACTTTCGTTAATTGAATTGTATTATATTTGAAAAGTAAAGAAAATTAATTATTAATTTAATTGTACTACAAGATGGAAGGATGAGTTTTAGGATGAATGAGATTTCATTGTGTACAGATGAAATTATCTCACAGGATTTAGAATATTATGGAAGTATGCTGCTGAGACTTGCATATTCATATATGAAAAATATTTATGATGCAGAGGATGTAGTACAAGAAGTTTTTGTACAATTGATTAAAAATATAGAGATATTTGAAAGCGATAATCATAAAAGAAATTGGCTTATTTGTGTAGCAAGAAATATTTGTAAAAATAAATTGAAATCTGCTTGGTTAAAAAATCGTACAGAGTTAATAGAAATTCCATATTATGATGAATATAAAGAGAGTAATATTCTTAATAAGGTAATACAGCTTCCATTAAAATATAGAGAAATTATTCATTTATATTATTATGAAGATTATACTACAGTTGAGATTGCATCAATAATACATAAGAAAGAGTCAACAGTGCGCTCATTGCTTAGTAGGGGAAGAAAAATATTAAAGAAAGAGTTAAAGGAGGAGTATGATTTTGAGTAAAAGATACAAAGAAGAATTAGATAAAATAATTATGACTGAAGATATGAAAAGAAGAATACTTCATAATTTGCTCGATGAAAAGGTAGAAATTAAAAGTACAAAAATAAAAAAAAATAATTCATTTAGAAGAAGTATATTAATTATTGCTTCATGTTTTACAATAGTTGTATTTATAAGTGCTGTAAATAGTGATATTGAACTTACTAAATGTGGAAATTATGATTTGGAGCAGGAAGATATAGGTGATACAAATAAAGAATTGCAAAATGATGAAGTAAGTAAATTGTATGATAATAAGGGGGATAGTAATTATAACAAAAATGATAATGAGCCTGAAAAACGTGAAATTATAAATCAATATACTAATGAGAGTGAAAACTGTAAGAAAAGTAATTCACCAGAACATAATGAAAATAGTAATAATAACGAAAATAAAAATACTAATACAAATGATAAGAATATTATAAATAACGATGACACTAACAATAATGAAGATAAAAATAATGACAATGGAAAGACTAACTCAAATACGTTACCTTTAACTACTTGTGGAGGGACTATAAAAGAGTATAAAACATTAGAAGAGGCTGAAGAAGTAATAAAATTTAAAATTAATAGAATAAAGGAAATACCTGATGGATTTAAATTAGATTATATATATGTTATAGCAAATGATGTGATTGAAATAGAATATAATAGTGGAAAAGATATAGCAAAATTTAGAGCAGGAAAAGTTTCTGAAAATATAAGTGGTGATTATAATATATATGAAAATGAAAACACATGTGAAATAAATGGGATAAACATAAAGTTAGATGGAATTAAAAATAAAGTAATTAATCTAGCAACTTGGAAAAAGGCTGATATATACTATTCTATTTCATCAGAAAATGGCATTGATGAAGAGATAATATTAAATATGATTAGAAGTAGTTTATAAATTGAATAAAATTATCATTTTAGATTTTTAATTTATTAAAAATTGTTATATATGTATATTGATAATATTAAAAGAAGTTCCCATATATTGAAAGATTCTGAAAGTTGCATCTAAATCAAGAGAAAGTGCAACTATTATTTTTCTTAAATTGTAATGTATTAAGTAAAATAATATATTGGGAGGCGTTCTTTATGGAACAAATTAACAAAAAAATTAACATAACTCATCCACAAAAAAGAATTTTGTATAACGAGATGTTGTTTCCAAACACATCAATGCATAATATTGTATCTAAAATTAATATAAAAGGTAATTTAGAGATTCATATATTAGAAGAAGCAATAAATATAATTATCAAAAAAAATGATTCATTTAGATTAAAGTTTTATGAAGAGGATGGGAATATATATCAATATGTGGATAAATATAAAGCTATTGATATACCTTTCTTAGATTTTGAAAAATACAATGATAATGCTGAAAATAAATTAAAAGAGTTTTGTATTAATGAAGGAAGCAAACCTTTATATAAACAAAATGAACCTTTATTTAAGTTCTTCATTTACAAAATTAATCAGGAAAATATGGGAGTATGCTTTTTTATACATCATCTTATTTGTGATGGTATGTCATGTAATTTATTACTTAAACAACTTACTAATATATATCAGCAATTATGTGACAATGAAATTGTAGATTTAAATATTGAAAATTCCTATATTGACTTTACATCTGACGAAAAGAAATATCTAAACTCTGAAGAATTCAGGAAAAATAAAAAGTTCTGGAAAGAAAAGTTTTCAAATTTGAATAAAAATTCTTTATATAAAAATTCTAAAAGTGCAAAATCAAAAACAAAATCATTCTTATTAAGTAAAGATAAATATGAAGAACTTAAAGAATTTTTAGATAATCATAATATTTCTTTAAACAAATTCTTTATTTCTATTTCAAGTATATATATGAGTAAAATATTGAATGACAATGATATAACATTAGCAGTAGCTTGTTTTAATAGGAGCAATGAATGTCAAAAAAATACTATTGGTATGTTTACAGGAACCATGCCTTTAAGAATAAATATAGAAGATAATAAAACTTTTAATGAATTTTTAAATTACTTAAATATTGAAATTAAGAGTTGTTATCATAATCAAAAATATCCATATGATTTATTAGCACAGGATTTGGAGTTAAAGAAAAAAAGAGCTGATTCTTTATTTAAATTCTGTGTAAATTACTATGTGCTTGAGAGTTATAACTTAGAAAATATATGTATTAATAATGAAATTTTCCCTCAAGAATATGCAAATATTCCATTACATATCTTTATTAAAGAATTAAAGAGACAGGGAAATGTTGAAGTAGAGATACAGTATAGAATAGAGGATTATACTGAGCAGCAAATTATACAAATGGCTAGAGGTATGGAACTTATTGCTAGTCAAATTATTAAAAATTCAAATTTAAAAATATCAGGAATTCAAATAGTTTCTAAAGAAGAAAAGAATTTAATACTAAATAAATTTAACAATACAAAAAGAGAATATGAAAAAGATAAAACAATAAAAGAATTATTTGAAGAAGTAGTTAAAAAGTCACAAAATAAAACTGCAATTGTATCAAACGGTGAATATTTAACTTATAAACAATTAAATGAAAGAGCAAATCAACTTAGCAATCTATTAGTGAAAAATGGAGTAAAAAAAGGAGATATTGTTCCAATATTATGTGACAAGAGCAAAGATACAATAGTTGGGATGTTAGCTGTTATAAAAAGTGGAGCTGCATACTTGCCAATAGATGAAGAATATCCTGAAAAAAGGATAAATTATATGATTGAGGATAGTCATAGTAAAATACTTTTAATTAAAAATCATCAATCAGGAAGAGTTAATGTAGCAAAAATAAATAAAATAGATTTAAATAGTGAAGATATACTTAAAGAAAGCAAAGATAACCTTAAAAATATTAATACACCAAAAGATTT
>NZ_JANDMF010000075.1:0-18640 GCF_031626875.1 Clostridium sp. SHJSY1 | reverse complement strand
AGTGAGGAAAAAGTGTCTTCAAAAGAAATAAAGGATTTTTTGAAAAAGGTATTACCTAATTATATGATTCCATCACATATAATCCAGCTTGAGAGCATGCCTATTAATGCTAATGGAAAAGTTGATAGAAAGGTATTGCCTACCCCTAAGCTAGATAATTTTAATAATAAATGTATAATTCCCAAGAATGCTATTGAAGAAAAAATTTTAGTAGTATGGAGTAAAATATTAGGTCTAAAAAATATAAGTACTGACTTGAATTTCTTTGAAATTGGAGGAAATTCATTAAAAGCAATTTCAGTAGTTTCAAGGTTAACAAAAGAATTTGATATTGCTGTAAATGATATATTTAGATACCCAACAATACAAGAGTTATCTTTAAATATTAAATTAAAGAAGAGTGTAGATTATATACAAGTTCAAAATGAAGTTGCTGCAACAGAGAATGATGAAGAAAATGAAATTTCCAAAGATATAAAATTACTTTATAATTCTTATGTAGATGATATTGCAAGATATACTGATTTTAATTTAAACAGAGAAACTATCTATAAAAATATTTTACTTGCAGGTGGTACAGGATATGTTGGCATAAATCTTTTAAAAGAGCTTATAGTAAGTACAACTTCTAAAATATATTTATTAGTAAGAGGAAAAAATAAAAAGGAAGTTGAAGAAAAAGTCATACAAAAAATTGATTTTTATTTTGGACAAGAATTTTATTATAAGTATAGAAACAGAATAAATATTTTTATAGGAGATATATCACAGGATCATTTAGGATTAAATATTGATATTTATAAAAAATTATCTTTAGAGGTAGATTGTATAATCAATTCTGCAGCTAATGTAAAACATTATGGGAAGTATGAAAAATTTTATGACATAAATGTTTTGGGTACAAAGAATTTAATCGATTTTGCTAAGAAAGGCTTAATAAAAGACTTTAATCAAATATCCACTATTAGCGTCGGCAGTGGAAGTATCCCAAATAAAGATTGTGTTATGTTTTCAGAATCTAATATTGATATTGGGCAAAAATCTAATAATGTATATGTTCGTTCAAAATTGGAGGCAGAAAAATTAGTTGAACAAGCTGGTAAAAAGTCATTAAATACTAAAATATTTAGGCTTGGAAATGTAACGTTTAATTATGAGACAGGATTATTTCAAGAAAATATAATAGAAAATGCTTTTTATAAAAATATTAAAGCATTTATTAAACTTAATTGTATACCTATAATAAAAGGAGATATTTTTGATTTTTCTTATGTAGATCAATTATCTAAATCAATTGTTCTTCTTTTTAATAAGACAGAATATAATAATCAGGTATTTCATATAGAAAATCCTAAAAAAATAAGTACTATGGATTTAGCAGAATTATTAAAAATAAAATATAAAGACATAAATCTTAAAAATATGAATGAATTTATGGTATATATTTCTTTAAAGAGTGAAGATGAAAAATTAAGAGAATATGTTGATGATATTATGGTTAATTTAGGTTTGCTAGAAAAAGAAAATTTAACAACATTTGTAACGGTTAGTGATAGAACAAATGCTATTTTAAAAAAATTAGGTTTTGAATGGAGCGAATTAGATAAGAAAGTTATTAAAAGAATGCTTGATTATTGTGAGAAAGTCAAATTTTTATAAATATATCTAGTAGATTTTGCCTGTTAATAATACTTTTTGAATCATTTTTATATATGTTATACATATTATTTTAGATTGTTACATTAATAAAAAATTCTTTACATTATTCTTACAATATGTTAGAATACTACGGTAGACCGCTCACGCACAGGTTTTTATTAAAACAAGATTTTAATTCTTGTACCTATAGTGGCGAGACCGTTATGAGGAGGTGTTTTTTTATGTACGCAGTAGTAAAGACAGGTGGAAAACAATACAGAGTTCAAGAAGGTGACGTTCTTTTCGTTGAAAAGCTAGACGCTGAAGTTGAATCAACAGTTGAATTAACTGAAGTTCTTGCTGTTGGAGGAGAAACTTTAAAGGTTGGAACTCCAGTAGTAGAAGGAGCTAAGGTTGTAGCTAAAGTTTTAGCGCAAGGTAAGGCTAAGAAAGTTGTAGTTTTCAAGTATAAGAGAAAGAAAGACTACAGAAGAAAGAATGGTCACAGACAACCTTACACTAAGTTAGTTGTAGAAAAGATCGAAGCTTAATTCTTATGATAGAGATTAATATTAGATCAAAAAAAGATAATATTTTATCCTTTGATATAAATAGTCATGCTCTAAGAGATAGAGAAGCTATTTTGGCTGGAGATGCATATGATATGATATGTAATACTGTATCAGTGTTATCACAAAGTGTAATCATAGGTTTAGATGAAGTTTTAAAACTTAATGTAAATTATGAAATGAAGGATGGATACATTGCATTAGATCTTCAAGGTTTTACTGAAGAAGAGATAAGCGAGGCACAGGTTTTATTAAAAACCTTTGAGAAAAGCTTAGATAGTACTATCATGAGCTTGGATCAATCATTTGGAGAACAAAAACGTAAAGAATATATTATTTTAAAACATGAGGAGGTGTAAACTATGTTAATTATGAACCTTCAACTATTTGCTCATAAGAAAGGGCAAGGTAGTACAAGTAATGGTAGAGATTCAGAAGCTAAGAGACTTGGTGTTAAGTCAGCAGACGGACAATTCGTTTTAGCTGGAAACATTATCGTTAGACAAAGAGGAACTAAGATTCATCCAGGAAACAACGTTGGAAGAGGTGGAGATGACACTTTATTCTCAAAGGTTGATGGAGTTGTTAGATTCGAAAGAGTGGGTAGAGATAAGAAAAGAGCAAGTGTTTACCCAGTACAAGTAGAAGAAATAGCTGAATAATTTTTCTTTTTATAAAGCACCCTGGTTCAGGGTGCTTTTTTTAAAAGTCTTAAAAATACTTTAATATTTTTTAAAGATGGAATATGAAATTTTTATTCATGTTATAATAAAAGGAAACTTAAGGAATAATATAAAGAAAAAGATTTTACACAAGGACAGGTGATTTAATGTTTATAGATAAGGCCAAGGTATATGTAAGATCTGGTAAAGGTGGAGACGGTGCTGTTTCTTTTAGAAGAGAAAAGTATGTTCCACTTGGAGGGCCAGATGGTGGAGATGGAGGAAAAGGTGGAAATGTTATCTTTAGAGTCGACACTGGTATAACAACCCTTCTTGATTTTAAATACAAAAGAAAATTTATAGCTGAAGATGGAATTAATGGTGGAACATCTAAGTGTTATGGTAGAGATGGAGAGGATTTGTACATAAAGGTTCCTATGGGGACTATTATAAGAGAATCTGAATCAAATAAGGTAGTGGCAGACCTTTCTCATAAAGACGATGTATTTGTGCTTTTAAGAGGAGGAAAAGGTGGAAAAGGTAACTGTAAGTTCTGTACACCTACTAGGCAAGCACCACACTTTGCAGAGCCTGGAATGCCTGGAGAAGAGATGAACATAGTATTAGAACTTAAACTTCTTGCAGATGTTGGATTGTTAGGCTTCCCAAATGTAGGAAAATCTACATTCTTATCTATGACAACAAAGGCTAAACCCAAAATTGCTAACTATCATTTCACTACATTAAAACCAAACTTAGGAGTAGTTGGAGCTGATGGAACAGAACCTTTTGTTATGGCAGATATACCAGGAATTATAGAAGGTGCTTCAGAAGGAGTAGGTTTAGGTTTAGAGTTCTTAAGACATATTGAAAGAACAAGAATTTTAATACATGTTGTAGATATATCAGGAATTGAAGGTAGGGAACCATTTGAAGACTTTGCTAAAATAAATGAAGAGCTTAAAAAGTATTCGATAAAACTTTGGGATAGACCTCAAATAGTAGTTGCCAATAAAATGGATATGCTTTATGATGAAGAGGTATTCTTAGAGTTTGAAAAGAAAGTTAAGGAACTTGGATATAAAAAGGTATTTAAGATGTCAGCGGCAACAAGAGATGGTGTTGATGATGTAATAAAGGAAGCAGCTAGAATGCTTAAGGAAATTCCAATAACTGATCTTGAAATTTCAGAAGAAGAGAGATATATTCCAGAAGAAAAGAGATTTACTTATGATATTAGCATTGAAGAAGGAGATGGATTCAATACTTATGTTGTATATGGAAGTTTTGTAGATAGATTATTAGAAGCTGTAGACCTTTATGATGCAGATTCATTAAGATATTTTCATAAGGTTTTAAATAACAAGGGCGTTTTAGCAAAGCTTAGAGAAATGGGAATTGAGGATGGCGATATGGTTAGACTTAATGACTATGAATTTGAGTATTTACTATAGGAGGATGAAAGATGCTAACAGGTAAACAAAGAGCTTATTTAAGAAAGCTTGCACATAATATAGATCCAATTTTTCAAGTTGGAAAAAATGGTGTTGAAGATACTTTTCTAAAACAAGTAGGAGAAGCATTGGAAAAGAGAGAATTAATAAAAATAAAAGTTTTAGAAAACAGTGGATTAGGAGCTAGAGAAGTTTCTGATATGATTTGTGAAGAAGTAGGTTGTGAAGGAATTCAAGCTATAGGAAGCAAGTTAGTTTTATATAAAGAATCAAAGAAAAATCCACAAATTGAATTACCAAAGGCGAAGAATTAGCTATGAAAAAAGTGGGTCTAATTGGAGGAAGCTTTGATCCTATACATTTAGCTCACCTTTATATAGCAGAAGAGGCCAAAAAAAGATTGAAATTAGATAAATTAATATTTATACCTGTGGGAAGCCAACCTTTAAAAATAAACAATAAGGTTACAGAGGCTTCCTTAAGATTTAGTATGGTAAAATCTGCTATAGAGGGTAAAGATGGATTTACAGTTTCTGATTATGAAATTGAAAAAAAAGGTCTAAGTTATACTTATAAAACATTAGAATATTTTAAAAGAGATAATGAAGAATTATACTTTATAACAGGTGCTGATTGTTTAATTGATTTAGAAAAGTGGAGAGAAGTGAAGAAAATATTTAAACTTTGCACATTGGTAGTTTTTACAAGACCTGGCTATAATAATAAAGAGCTAATTAATCAGAAAAAGTATCTAGAAGAGAAATATAATTCTGAGATTATTTTATTAGAACTTGAAGGATTAAATATATCTTCCACAGAAGTAAGAGAGAAGATAAGAAAAAGAGAAAGTGTGATTAGTTTAATTCCTAAAAAGGTATTTGATATAATAGAAAGAAATGGGTTATATAGGGAGGAATGAGATGAGTACAATAGAAGAAGCTTATAATTATGTAAAGAGTAATTTAAAAGAAACTAGATTCGTACACACATTAGGTGTTGTTTCAGTATCAAAAAAATTAGCTAAACTTAATGAAGTTTCTGAAGAAAAAGCTGAGCTTGCAGCACTATGTCATGATATAGCTAAAAATTTAGAAATTGAAAAATTAAAAGAAATAATAATAGAAAATAGAGTGGAATTAACTGAGGATGAAAAAAGAGCTCCAGAACTTTGGCATAGCATTGTAGGCCCAATTGTGGCGAGAAATTTATTAAAAGTAGATGATGAAGAAATTTTAAGTGCAATGAGATGGCATACTACAGGCAAAGAGAATATGACAAAACTTGAAAAGATAGTATATATAGCAGATATGATAGAACCTTCTAGAAGTTATGAAGGAGTAGAATACTTAAGAGAAGAGACAGTAAAAGACCTTGATAAGGGGATGCTACTTGGATTAACAAGTACAATGAAATTTTTACTTTCTAAAGGTAAACCCATTGACTTAAATACAGTAAAAGCAAGAAATTATTTAATTAGTAGTAATTAATAAAGGGGGAGGCTTTATGAGTAGGGAGGGAAGGGAACCATCTGGTATTACAAGAAAGAAAAAGAGAAGGGCTCCACAAAGTCTAGAACAGATTGAAAGAAATAGGCATACTAAATTCAGAGATGAATATGAAGATAAACATCATAAAAAGAAAGTTAATAGAAAAAAAAGTAAAAGGTATGGAGTTGGTAAGAAAATATTTTTAGCTATTGCAGCCATTTTGGTCATAATATTAATTAGTAGTTTTATTACAATTGCTAGCTTTTTCTCTAAAGTTAAGAATGATGAAACCATAGCTGCAACTCCTGTTAATGGGAATGTAGTTAATATTCTTGTTCTTGGTATGGATATAGGTGATGTTACTCAAGTAAATAATAAGAGTATAAAAAGAACAGATACTATAATGTTAATTAATTATAATAAGAGTACCAAGAAGACTCAAATTATATCTATACCAAGGGATACATTGGTTAATGAAAATAAAAACAGATATAAAATTAATGCAGCTTTTGAAAGTGGTGGGGATAAGAAAATAAAAAGTGTAGTTGAAAGTATGTTATCTACTACCATAAATTATATAGTAAAGATAGATTATGGGGCTTTTAGAGGCTTTATAGATGCTATTGGTGGTATTGATATGGAAATAGAAAGAAACATGATATATGATGATCCAGGTCAAAATCTTCATATTAATTTTAAAAAAGGAACTACTGAACATTTAGATGGTAAAAAAGCAGAAGAATTTTTTAGATGGAGAAAAAATAATGATGGATCCGGATTTGCAAATGGTGATTTAGATAGAATAGAAAATCAACATAAATTTTTACAAAAGATTGTAGCAAAATGTAAAACACCAACAATATTTTTTAAGATTCCTAAAATTTTAGATACTGTAGCTAAAAATATGGATACTAATATGTCTTCTTTTAATATGCTTTCTTATGGCATGAAATTACTGGTTTCTGGGGGATTTGACATGAAGACAATTCAAGGTGATCCTCAAATGATAGATGGACAATCTTATTTGGTTTTCAAAAAAGAGAGCAATAAAGAATTATTAGAATCACTAAAAACGGGAAAAGTTGCAAGTAATACTGATGAGAAAAAGGATATTAAGGTAATGGTTCTTAATGGAACAAAAATAAATGGTTTAGCAGGAAAGGTAAAAACAGAGTTAGAAGTCTTAGGATGGAGTAGAGTTGATACAGGAAATTGTGATCCAGTAGAAAAAAGTATAATTAAAACTGATGATAATAATATAAAAAAAATAATGAGTTCTGATATGCCAGAAGCAACAAAGTTTGATAGCAAGCCTGAGGATGAGAAATATTCATCTTATGATGTAGTTTTAATTATAGGTAGTGATTATAAAAAATTAGGAGAGTAAGAATGAGTACTTTAGAAAAAAAGGTTGATAGTAGATTTGAAGGGGCAACAATCAGAGAATTTCTTAAAGAAGAATTAGGCCTTTCTTCAAGGCTTATAAAAGGAGCAGCTGTAGAAAATAGAATATTAGTAAATAAGAATTCAGTAAGAATGAGGTATATACTTCATGAAGGTGATGAAGTCTTAGTTAAACTTCAAAGAAAAGAAAGTCAGAATATAATTCCAGAAGATATAGAGATTAAAATTGTATATGAAGATGAGGATATCTTAGTTTTAAATAAGCAGCCTAATATAGTTGTGCATCCAACAAGAATGCATCCAACTGGTACATTAGCTAATGGGATTTTATATTATTTTCAAAAAACTAAGCAAAATTGTATAGTAAGACTTGTAAGTAGATTAGATATGGATACTTCAGGGCTAATTATAATAGCAAAAAATCAATTTGCTCATATGGCACTATCTAAAGAGATGCAAGAAAATAATTTAGAAAAGAGATATTTGGCGGTTGTTCATGGAAACTTAAAGGAAAAAGAAGGTACTATTGATGCACCTATTTATAGACAAGAAGGTTCTGAAGATATACAAAGAATAATTGATGAAAGAGGACAAAGAAGTATAACTCATTATAAAGTTTTAGAGAGTTTTAATGGTGGAGATTTAGTAGAATGTCTGCTTGAAACTGGGAGAACTCACCAAATAAGAGTTCATTTAAACCACTTAGGACATCCTATTTATGGAGATTCATTATATGGATATGGCGAGGAAGAGAAAGATTTAATTGGAAGGCAAGGGTTACATGCTTATGGATTAGACTTTAAATCGCCAAGGACAAAGGAAATTCTATCTTTAAGAGCTGATTTGCCTAATGATATGAAAGAGCTATTAGAAAAGATAAAGTAAAGACCATATCAAAGTGATTAAATTTAATTGCTTTGATATGGTCCTTGTTTTTTTAGAATTTTAATTTGTTTATATTTTTTCTTTTACTAAACTTTTTTCTTTTTACTAATAAAAATATAATTAAAGATAGTATAATCAATGTAACAATAACTTTAATTTGTAAATCATATTTGTTAAAAAAGTTATTTATTTTTACTGGAGTTGTAGCTTCTCTATCTATTCCACTTTTAAGGTCTACATTAGAAATTTCAGTACCATTAACTATAACTTTTCCTGAAGTTATAACATCTCCAATATTTATTTGTTTATTCTGTATATCATCTGGGATTTCATAGTCAACTGAAACATTTAATTTATCTTTTTCTGTATTTGGAATAGTATAAAATACATCTTTATCTATTACAAGAGGAATTTCAGTTTCATCATCTATCCTATAAGAACCAACCTTATCTCCTTCAGAATAAAGTTTTTCAAAAGTAAAATTATTAAATGCATAGTCACAAATTTTAGTAGTATCACTATAAACTGGACCTATAGTCTCTCCATCTAAACAGGATGCTATAATAGTGTGACCATCTTTTTCTGCTGACATTACATTAGTAAAGTGAGCTTCTGTTGTATATCCTTTTTTTGATGCAACAGCATATTTATAATAATATTCAGATGATTTAGGATTAATAATAGAATTATGATTATTTAGCCATCTCCTAGTACCATCTAAATTACTAGGGGACATTTGAAGAGAGTCTGTTCTACAGAGTTTAATAAACTCAGGATTTTTTATGGCTTCTCTCATAATTAAAGCTAAATCACGAGGTGTTGTATAATGCTCAGGATCTGGTAATCCACTTGGATTTTTAAAATTACTATTTGTAGTTCCTATTTTTTTAGCACGTTCATTCATAAGCTTTGCAAACTCTTCGTTAGAGCCAGAAACATGTTCAGCTAAAGCCTCAGCACAATCATTTCCAGATTCCATAAGCAATCCTAAAAGAAGTTCTTCAACAGTAAAAATTTCTCCTTCTTTAAGGCCGATAGCAGTACCATCAACAAAAGGTGGTTTCTTACCTACAGTTACTTTATCATCAAGTTTTGTATTTTCTAAAACTACTAAGGCTGTTAATATTTTTGTTGTTGAAGCAGGAAAATACTTAGTATCTGGATTAAGTGAAAATAGTAATTGACCAGTAGTTGCATCCATAACAGCAGCTCCTTTTGATGATAATCCAGTTGGTTCATTAGCTGCTTTGACAGTGAAAGAAGAAAAAGTGTAATTTAAAATTATAAATATATTAAAAAACACTAATAATTTTTTCAAAAAATTTCTATTTGTATTCATAGTTACCTCTCAAAATTCAATAATACCAATTTATTTTAGCAGATTAGAGAGAAAAGTTCCACAAATTATGTATAAATTTTCTAATATTGTGCTTAGAAAAATGAATTTAGTTAATAATATAGTATGTTTGGAGGAAAAATTATGAATAAAAAATATAAGAGTATAGGAGTAGTGACATTATTAATAGGAGTCACATTATTTATTCTTTATTCATACTATTTTAAAAATGGAGAAAAAGAATTGAATAAGAATGAGACAGAAAGTATGTTTATTGAGGATAAAGTTGAACCAGTAAAGGCTGAGAATAATGAAAAGCAAATAGTAGTTGAGATAAAAGGAGAAATTAATAGTCCTAATGTTTATTGGATTAAGGAAGATAGCATAGTAGAAGATTTAATAAAGATGGCAGGAGGAATCAAAGAAGGGGCAGATATTAGTAAAATAAATAGAGCAGAAAAATTGAAAAATCATCAAAGCGTTATAATACCAAATAAAAATGATTCAAAAAATATTGAAATTTCAAGCCCAAATACAGACGTTTCACGACCAGATATAATAGATATTAATACAGCTGATGAAAAAAAATTAGATACTTTACCTGGAATTGGACTTGCAAAAGCTAAAGAAATAATAAGTTATAGAGAGGAAAATGGAGAATTTAAATCAATAGAAGATTTAAAGAATGTTAAGGGAATTGGAGATTCTTTATTTGAAAAGATAAAAGACAAAATAGCAGTGTAATATTTTTGTTAGTTTAAAAAAATTTAGATTAATGTTATAATTATCAGAGTTAGGATGAAACTACATAAATTTTAATTATGTAGATGAGAGGAGTTAAACGATGAAAAAAATTATTTCTATAGTGATGTCTGCTTTAATGACTGCATCACTTATAAGTTGTGGGAAAACTGAAACTAAAACTGAAACTAAAACAGAAGAAAGCTCAATTGCAAATAGTGAAGAAAAGTATTCTAATTTGCAGGGGGATTGGGTTGTAGATTTTACATCAGATAATTTTAATGCTAAATACACAGATTTACTAAAAAAGGTAGAAGATAAGACAAAATCTATGGGATTTAAATATGAGAAAAAAGAAGTTGTAAGAGAAGAAAATGAAAATTATTTATCTTTTGAAAATGATAAAGCTCAGAAGGATGAACTTCAAGGTTTAAATTTTGGAAGAAAAATTTTTGGAAATGACTTATCTTCAGGCCAAATTACAATGAAAATATTATACAATTTTGATGGTAAGAAAGCTTTAAATAATTCTAAATTTGATTTTGGAGATACTCCAGTAGCTAAATATGCAGCTCTTTTTACCAATCAAAGCGAAAGAGACTATAGTGAAATAAATAAAAAAATAAAAGAAACACTTAATAGTGAAAAAGGTGAGGGTGTAATAAAGAGCCAAGTTAATGGACTTTATGAAGAGTTCACAGTTAATAAAGAGTATATGGTATATGTTTTAGAGACAAAAAAATATGAGTTTGTTAAACCTAATCAATAATTTATATATATGTAATTTAAGGAGGAAGAAAATGATGAAAAGATTATTTGCTAATTTATTAGACCAAATGATTTTATTTGTATGCTCTGTAGTATTACTATTTGTAGCACAATTTATTTTTAAGATAGCAGGATTTAAGGTAAATACACCAGAAATATTCTTGTTGATATTTTACTTTATAGTAAACTTGTTATACTTACCTATTCTAGAAAGTGGAAAGAATGGTACAAGCTTAGGAAAGAGAATAATAGGATTAAGCAAATAAAATTACAAATCATCAGATGAAATATAGGAGTATAGGATGAAAAAAGGCAGTGAAATACTAGTTAAGATTGAAAAGACAGAATTTCCTTCCATAGGAATAGGAAATGATGGAGATAAAAAGATATACGTTAAAAATTCTTTTCCAGGACAATTAATAAAAGGTAAAGTTAAAAAGAAAAAAGCTGACTATGCAGAAGTAAAAACTTTGGAAGTTTTAGAAAGAGCTGATTATGAAGTAGATGCTAAGTGTCCTCACTTTGGTATCTGTGGAGGTTGTTCATCTCAAACTTTATCCTATGAAAAGCAATTAGAACTTCTTCAAGATGAAGTTAAAGAGCTTTTTGATGAAGCAAAAGTTCCAACAGGTGAATATGAAAATGTAGTAGGCAGCAAAAACCAATGGGAATATAGAAATAAAATGGAATTCACTTTTGGTGACATGGAAAAGGGTGGAGAACTAACTCTTGGAATGCATATTAGAAACAAATCTTTTGGGATTGTTAATGTTGACCAGTGTAAGATAGTTGATGAAGATTTTAGAAAGGTAATTGATTTAACAGTTAATTATTTTAGAAAAACTGATTTAACTTATTACAGGGTAATGAAGAGAGAAGGCTACTTAAGGCATCTTGTAATTAGAAAGGCTAAAAATACAAGAGAGTTAATGATTAATCTAGTTACTACAACTCAAGTTAATTTTGACCTTACTGAATATGTGGAGCTTTTAAAAGAAACTAAATTTGATGGAAAGTTAGTTTCTATATTACATACAGAAAATGATTCTTTTTCAGATGCAGTTATTCCTGAAAAAGTTAATATTTTATATGGAATAGATCATATACAAGAAGAATTATTAGGTTTAAAGTTTAATATATCTCCATTTTCATTTTTTCAAACTAACACTGATGGAGCTGAGGGGCTTTATAGCATAGTTAGAGAATATATGGGAACCTCTGACAATAAAGTGGTTTTCGACCTATATTGTGGTACAGGAACAATAGGACAAATCGTTGCACCTAATGCTAAGAAGGTTGTTGGAATTGAGCTTATTGAAGAAGCTGTTGAAGCTGCTAAAGAAAATGCTAAGCTTAATGGACTTAATAACTGTGAATTTTTGGCTGGAGATGTAGCTGAGATTATAAAAGCAGTTAAGGATAAGCCAGATATAATTATATTAGATCCACCTAGAAGTGGAGTTCATCCAAAAGCACTTGATTATGTTATTAAATTTAAAGCTGAGGAAATAATATATGTATCATGTAATCCTAAGACTTTGGTTAATGACCTTAAAGTAATTATTAATGCTGGATATAAGGTTATTAAAACTAGGGTTAAAGATATGTTCCCAAATACTCCACACGGAGAGTGTTGTGTATTGTTAAAAAGAGCTTAAGAATAAAATGGATGACTCCGAGAATCTATAAATGGTTTTCGGGGTTTTCTCTATATAAAGCTTTAATGCTTTTTCTACTTTATTTATATTAAAGCCTAGTTAATAGGTTAGAAATTGTTGCAAAGGAGCTTTTATATGATACAGGTAATTAAGAAAACAATATATTTGATATTTATTTTTTTTATAGGGCTTTTTATAGGATCATCATTTTTTATTAGAGCAAAATATAATTATTATATATATGGAGATAAGCCTATTCTCCAAAGTCAAAGAATTGGTATTTTTATTTTGCTTATAGTTTTAATGATACTATTAGGAATTGCTTTATATAAAATTTCATTAAAGATTAATAAGTATAGTAGAAAAATTGTAATTCCATTAACATTGTTGTTTAGTTTTGCTATTCAGATTGTAATTATATTTGCATTTACAAGATTGCCTACAGATGATTCACAAACAGTAATCTCATTAGCTTTTAAAATGCTTTACAATAGTGATTATTCTTCATTTCAAACTAGGGGTTACTTGCATATGTTTCCATTTAATTTTTCTATAGTATTATATTTAAAAACATTGCTTGCTATATTTCCAGATAACTACTTAGTCATAAAAATATTTAATATATTATTTTCTCTTGTAACAACTTTAATGATTTATTTAATATATAAGGAGATAAATTATAAATCAAAGGAAAATGACTATGGAGTTTTAATATTTGCTGCAACTTACATACCAGCTTTATTTATGTGTAACTTAATATATAACGATATCATAAGTACAGCATTTTTTACTAGTTCAATATATTGTGTAATAAAATTTGTAAAAGAAAAGACATTTAAGTATATTATTAGTTCTGCAATACTTTTATCAATTGGAAATTATTTTAGAAGTGTAGGAGCTATTTACTTAATAGCTATATTTATTTATATTTTATTATATATAAAAAAAGTTGAAATAAAAAAGGCACTAGTAGCTTTATGCATAATAGCATTTACGTTTAATATTCCAAGTTGGATTCAAGATGTTGCTTTAAAATCTACTCAGATTGTAGATGAATCTGTTAATAAAAATTCTGCTCCAATACATATGTGGTTGAATATGGGGCTAAATATGAAAAACTTTGGTTTTTGGGATGGATATCAGAGCTACAATATATATAAGGGAAAAGGAAAATATAATAAAGAAAAGAGTACAGAATTATTCAAAGAAAAAATAGAAAAAAGGTTTGAAGAGTACACTATTATTGATTTTGTAGAGATGTATTACAAGAAAATTATATGGACTTGGACAGAAGGAACATACCAAATTGAAAGATATGGTCTTGGCAGTAATAGTAAAGGGGCAGTTAGTAAAGATATTAATTCAATAGATGGGGTATATAGTTATACAACTCCTGCTACAGATTTATTTTATGCAGGCTCAGAATATAGAAGTGGATTAATTTTTATACTATATGTAATGAATTTCTTAATGTATTGTTTTATATTTGTTAGATTAAAAAATGGAATAAGAACTAAAAGGTTTGATGAAGTATTTTTAATTCTAATTATTTTAGGGTTTATTGGGTTCTATATTTTATGGGAAATTAAATCTAGATATATTTATCCAGTATATCCGTTATTGATAGTTTTATCATATATGGGATTTAAAGATACATATGACTATATTCTAAAAGAAAATAAACTCAAATACATACCACTACTTGGCAGGAGGTTATAAAAATGAGAAAGAGATTATATAATATATTAATAGTTATGTTATTGTGTATCTGCTCTATAGTACTAACTTCCTGTAAAGCAATAACAGCTCAAAATATAACATATATAGATTCTGATGATAGTATAAATGATAATATAGTAACAAAAGAAACAATAAAACCTGATTTTATGGGTAAAATAGTATCAGTAAGTGTAGATTCAATTAAGGTAGAATTAATTGAACAAACTCAAAATAATAAATCTTTAAGTTCTAATGCGGAAAAAGAAGATGATGATATGCAAGTGCAAACAGATATTTCAAGGGATTTGTTTGAAAATAATTATACTGGTATTGAAAAAAAACTTACAGTTAGTGAGGATATTCAAATATTACAAGGAACAAGTATGGAACTTGAAAATGGAGAGCTTAAATCAAAGTCATATACAAATGTATTAGATTTAAAAAAAGGTGAGATTATAATGGGATGGTACAAACAAAATACAGAAATAGTGGAAAAAATCAGTGTAATGTAATAATAAATATTATAAAAAATACTCTCATTTAATTAAATGAGAGTATTTTTGAGTTTACTACAAGTTTTTAGCATCATCTAATACTTTATTTAATATAGCATCATTATTATTTAAGTAATCATTAATTGATAAATTAACATATACATCAGGTAAAAAAGATTTTTCATCAGTATCAATAAAATTAAAATATTTAGTAGAATATTGAATGATTAATTTTGATTTAGGTAATGTGAATTTTTTTACTTCTCCATAATGATTTGGACTTCCGCTCGTTCCTTCACCATAAAAAGTACAATTTGTTTGAGTTTTTAAATTATCAGCATAAATAATAGCTGATGAAAAAGTTTTTCGTCCAATGATAACATATATTTTAATATCACTTTCAATGCTCTTACAAACTTCAAGTAATGTATCCACTCCAGCAGAGTTGCCACCACCATTATTTCTAATGTCTATTATAAGACTTTTTGCATTAGTAGTGTTTATTTTATCTAAAGTATCAGAAAATATCTTATTAAATAATTTGCAACTATCAAATCTTAGATACACTGCATTTGCAGAGTTTATATATTGTAATTTTTCCGAATCAGAAGGTTTTATAAGAGAAATTCTATCAGAAGAATCTTCTTCAAATTTAATCGAATTTAATTTGCTAGGTGATAGAGTTATAGAAGTTTTATTTCCATTGTCTTTATCAGCTAATTCAAATACGCAATTATCATTATCTATAATCTTATATGCCTTTAGTATAATAGGATTTGTAATTAAAGAAGGCATTTTTGATTGAATATTAGCTAAATTATCTTGACTTACTGAAGCATTAAGCTTGGACACTATTTCTGAGATATCTTTGTTATTGATGCTTATAAGTTTTTTTCCTAGAAGCTCTCTATATTCTTTTGAAGTATTAATGATATAATATCCATCTTTAAACCAATATAATTGTATTGGATAGGATGAAGTATTTTGATCATTAAAATTTACAAGTCTTGTATGTGCATCTCCTATAGATGAAATAATCTCATTAATTCTAACTTGTATTTCATCTGAATTTAGATTAGGAACATCTTCTATAAGTTTATCAAGTGAGGAGTTAAACTGCTCTTGAGTAATATTAAAAAAAGGATTTTTATGTTTTTTAGGTATTTTTTCTTTTAGATAGTTTATATCATAAATCCATTCTTTAGATGTTATATTAGTATTTTTAGTTGATATAGTTATAAAGGGTTTTATAATTACAAATAATAAACTTATAACAAGTATAATTATTAGTAATTTTAATTTTTTATTCATAGATACACCTCATAATTTTAATAAGTTTATTGAAACTTTTGCAGGTTTCATCAAGTATGTTACAAATTTGTATTTTTTAAGAATACTCGATATATATTCTACCATAACTGTTAAATGAAAGAAAAGAAATGATTTCATTTGGACCAATAAAATGTTATTATGAGAGTATATAGAAAAATGATAAAGATATTACAAAAATATTAATAATATTGAAATAAAATATTATTAATTATATAATAGAACAGGCTAAATAATCTACAAAGGTAGGTTTCAGGGAGAAGGTAATATGAAGATATTTAAAAAAATGCCTAATAAAGAAGAAAAGAAAAAGAGAAAATTCAATTGGAAATCAGCACTAGGACTTTTAGTGTTTACATTATTATTTACAGTTGGAACCGCTCCATTTATTTTATTATATGGTCCTTTTGATAATGCAAAAAGAACCTTTGTTTCATCAGCAATGGGATCAATGCATTATCAATGGCTTGCAACAATATTTTTATCACAGGAGAAAATGGATGAAATATTAGGAACTAATGAGCAAATAGATGATACAACAAATAATGTGGTGCCACAAGATAGCAGCCTTATAGAAATTCCAAAGAAGAAGGATACAACTATAGAAAGAAAAGAAATAAAAGATGAAAATGAAAAATTTAAAGGTTATGCTTTAATTGTAAATGATCCTACTAGAGTAAAAATAGGTGTTTCTTCAAAGTTAGGTAAAGAAGGAGAAACTGTTTCTACAATTGCAGAAAATTATCAAGCAGTGGCAGCTATAAATGGAGGATATTTTACTGATGAAGCAGGGACAGAGAAATGGACATCAAATGGAGGTATTCCAACAGGTTTCTTAATGTCAGAGGGAGTAATAAAGCAAGATGTTGACCCAAATGAGAAGAAACCTATTCTTGCTATTACAAAGGAAGGAAAGATGTTAATTGGTGAGACAACAACTGCTGAACTATTAGCAAAGAAGGAAAATGATAAGGTTACAGAGGCAATGAGCTACGTAACAACATTAGTTAATGGTGGTTCACCTTCAACTATACCAAAAGATAAAGCAGGAGAATCATGTCCAAGAACTTTGATTGGACAACGTTTGGATGGGGCTATTGTTATGGTAGTTCTAGACTCTGCATTACCAGGAGACAGAATTTGTGCAACATTAAAAGAAGCTCAAAAGGTGATGCTTGATTTAAGTTGTTATAATGCAGTGAATTTAGATGGTGGTAAATCAACAACTATGTATTATAATGAGGAAGTTATTAATAATCCTTCTTATGCTTATGGAGAAAGACCTATTGCATCTGGATTTATAGTTAAATAAAGAGGGTGAGGTAACAAAATGAAAAAAATTGTAAAAATAGTGATTTGTGCATTGCTCTCAATTATAATTCAATGTGCAGCACTTTTATATTTAGATAGAGTACTTTTAAAAGAATCAACTGAATTTACTATTGAAAATGTAGATGTTGCTGTTAAAAGTGTAGATGCAGATGTAGCTATACCAGCTAATGCACAAAAAGTTCAAATTTCATATAATGGAAGATATATTACATATTTTGAAGATAATAAACTTATGTTAATTAACACTAAGACAGCACAAGTTACTCAAATACTAGAAAAAACAGAAATACTTGATATAGAGTGGGTGCCAAATAATAACATAATATCAGTAGTTGAAAAGCAAGATGATAGAGTTAATTTGATAACATATAATCCTAATAATGGAAGAAGTCAAGCTGTGGGTGATATATGTACATATGAAAAGAATATGGAAGTCAGTTCTGTTCTTTCATCTTCAACACATTATATATGTATAAATAAAAAAAATGATTCATCAGTTTATAGAGTTGATATTAATGATGAAAAGACAAAACTTGATGAAGATATATCAAAACTAGGTAGTTGTAAAGTTTTCTGGAGTAAAGATATATTTTTCTATGAGGATTTAGAAAATAAAAAATTCTATAGATACACTAAGGGAGCAAGTACAAAGTTGAATTTTAAAAATCCGGAGAAGTTAGTTATATTAAAAGCTGCAGGTAATATGCTTTATATGGGAGAGTATTCAGAGAATAAGATTTCTAAAATAATATATGGAGAAGATCAAACAGATCCATCTACATGGAAAACTGAAACTTTAGAAAAACCAGAAGATATTAATGATATATATATAAACGAGAATAATGAAATATTTATTAATGATAATACTCAAAGAAAGGTTAAAAATTTTACTACCAAGGATAATATAACCTATGACGGAAGATTTATTTCAATTAATGATAGAGTAATTTGCTCATCAGATAATGGCAAGGTTTATTTAAAGAGTGTAAAAGATGTAGATAAAACACAAGAAATTACAAAACCTAAATAATAGTAAAAATATTCATAGCAAATTTGGAATTGTTATTTATTTTCATGTCCATTAGAGAAGGGGATGTATCAGATTGGAGTGAAAAAACTTCAATATGATATATCCTTTTTTACTAAATATAAATTTTATTCATG
>NZ_JANDMF010000074.1:0-19999 GCF_031626875.1 Clostridium sp. SHJSY1 | reverse complement strand
CAGCAAATTAATTTATACAACAAAATGTGAAGTTTGTCTCTATTTTTTTATAAAATTTTTTAACTGTAAATATATGTCATGATATTTTCTCAACTATAGTATATATATTGATAAAGTAGAAATTGATAGACGAAAGATTTATGTTAGACATATTTTATAGCATAAATCTTTTGCTACGATACGTTGCATTAAGGAAAACAACAGTTTCTTGTACTTTTGAGTCTCATAGGCTACTGTGAAATTACTACAATGAGTTTATGTAGAAATCAGAATATGGAGGTAATAATTATGACATTAGGAGAAAAATTAAAAGAAGCAAGAAAAGGAGTTGGATTGTCCCAAGAACAATTAGCAGAAAAATTATGTGTATCTAGACAAGCGGTTACTAAATGGGAATCTGATAAAGGAATGCCTGATATAGGGAATCTAAAAGCAATCGCAACTTTCCTTAATACAAGTATTGATTATTTGCTAGACAATGATAGTAATATAGATAAATTAGTAATTAAAGAGTCAATCAATTTGGATGACTTTGTAAAAAGTGGACGTTGTAGATGCAAGCAAGATGCAGTGGTATTAAATAAATTTAATGATGCAAACTTTATTTATCCACTTATGCGTAAAAAGAAGTTAACTCCTATTGAGAATGTTTTGGACTTTATTACGCAACCTGGAATTTTTGAGTTAGCATATCAGCTAAAAGACCGCAATGAGTATTATTTGATTGAAAAAGAAAATCAACAATATTTTGTGTCTGTATCAAAAGAATTTATTGAGACAAGACAGTTAAGTAGTAGAGTGGATCCAAAGAAATTTGTGGTTGGAGATATTGAATATAAAAGAGCACCATACAAACTTTTAAAAGAATAATTATAAAAAATAGTGTAAAAATAAGAATTTACAATAGTAGTTTCAGTAGCTTAAGCTACTGAAACTAAAAAAGTTTTAAGTATATCTAATGGCTTTTGCAGGACATTTATCAATAGCAAATTTTATTTTATCATTTTTTTCAGTCTTTAATATCATGTTAATCGTCTTTGCTTTCCTATTTTGTATTATAAAATGTTCTGGTGCTATTTTTGTGCACAATCCGCAACCAAGGCAGAAATTTTGGTCTACACTTAATATAGTATCTTCTTTGTTTGAGATATCTTCCATAGGGATATCATCTTTTTTAACAATTTTTGATGTAATAATTGCCATTAATATAATTGATATTGTGGTTAATACCCATCTAAGAGCCATAAATTTGGGACCTAAAAATTTTGCTTCATTAGCAAGCATTGGAATCTTAATTACTGCCCAAGCACTTAAAATAATTATAATATTAGCTAAGCTTGCTCCTTTTTTTATAAGCATCTTACAAACTGGAAATGCTGCATAAATAGGACCTGCTGAAAAACTACCTAATAAAAAAGAAAATATAAAACCTTTAGCTCCAGAATCTTCACCTAAAGCATTTTCGATTGTTTTTTTAGGAACCCAAGCTTCTATAAGAGAAGTCAATAAAAGTATTACAGGCATTATTGTAAGCATTTCTTTTACATAATATAAACTGTTATTAAAGGATTTTATACCTGTATCAGGCATAAATATTAATAGAAACACATATAGGAAAATTACAAAGGTTAAAAACATGTTATTCTTAATATTCTTGATTACTGTATTCATATTATTCCTCCCATTAAAAGCGCTATAATAACTGCAAATCCAAAACTTAATAAATTTCTAGTTAATGCAAATTTAAATCCAAACTCTCTTCTTTCAAGTGGGAAGGTAACAATTCCGACCATAGTGAGAGTTGTTAAAAATGCCACTACTGGAATTATACTAGCTCCTGCATTTACAAGTGAGCCTACAAGTGGAAAAGCAACAAAAGCTGGTATTAAAGTAATACTTCCTACAAAAGCTCCAACAATAGTTGATAGCAATACATTTGCCCCACCTAAATACTGTTTGATTATATCTGATGGAATAATTGTAAGTAATAAACCTATGAGAAAAAGTATTCCGATAATTTCTCCTATCATATTTCTCATTAATCCACTTGACATTTTAACAGAATTAATGGTTTTATTTTTGTCTTTAATGATAGATATTACAAACCATATAATTGTGATTATCCAAAGACTTAGCGTAAAAATATCCATTGAAATTTCCCCTTTCAGTATCTTTACTCTAAGTATAAGTTGTTTTAAAATTATATTCAGTTACCAAGGTAACTAATTTGAGAAAAGGAGAAATTTTATGTTAGACTTTATTGAAATGCTTAAACATGTAGACTTGTTTAAAGGGCTTACTTCTCAAAATATTGAAAATTTATTTACAAAGGACTCCTATTTTATTAAAGACTATAAGAAGAGCTCAGTAATATATTTTCAAAAGGAAAAGTGTGTAACTTTAGATATAGTTTTAAAAGGTGTGGTTTCTATAGAAGGAATTGATGATAAGGGAAATTATATTGCAATAAGTGATTTCAATGCTGGGGATATGATAGGAGGTAATTTGCTTTTTTGCAACAACAATTTTTATCCCATGACCATTCTAGCAAAAACTGATGTTAATATTATTCATTTAAAGAAAGACTTGATTTTAGAGCTTTGTCAAAGAAACACTACTTTCTTAACTAATTTTCTTGAATTATTGTCAGATAAAACTATGATTTTAGCAGATAGAATAAGAACATTATCTTTTAAGTCACTAAGAAAATCTATAAGTGATTTTTTAATCTATGAAAGTTATGCTCAAAAAAGCAATAAAGTTAAGTTGGCATTAACTAAAAAAAGTTTAGCAGAAAAATTTGGTGTACAAAGAACATCTTTGTCTCGTGAATTAAATAAAATGAGAGAAGATGGAGTAATAGAATATGATGCAAACTCTATTACAATTCTAGATAAAGATTCATTAATGAAATCTTAACCTGGAAAATGGATTCCTTATTTTCATCCCCATAAATTTATTGTAAAACGATAAATAGGGTGCTAAAATTATTTTATTATCAAATTAGTGAGGTGATTTAAATGAATGATAAACAATGGTCAACCACTTTCTTAAAGGTAGTTATTTTTTTCATTGGAATTGTGGTGCTTGCTTTATGTATCTTTTGGTTCCCTGTACTAGCTATTAGAGAACCAAAAGCACATCCAGGTGACTACTCACTATATCCCTTATTAGGATATGCATATGGATTCTGTATTACATTTTCTGTTGCATTGTATCAAGTTTTTAAACTATTAACCTATATTGAAAAGAACAATGCTTTTTCCCAGTTATCACTTAAATCTTTGAAGGTTATAAAGAAATGCGGTTTAACAATCATCATCTTCTTCCTGTTAGGGATAGTAACCTTAAAGGTAATTTCTAAATTCACAGGAGATGACCCAGCAGGTCCTATAGCATTAAGTATAATCAGTATTTTAGCAACAAGTATCATCACAGCTATTGTGGATGTACTTCAAAAATTATTAAAAAATCTTCTAGATACAAAGCCAGAAAATGATTAATTTGCAATGGAACGTAGTCCTATAAAAGACATTGAGATTAAGTACCTTTTGAAACAAGCGTTAACTGATAAAGTCAATGACAGAGAAATTTATATGAAGGGCATTGATACAAGTTATTATTATGAAGGGTATACTATTTATAAGACAGAAGAGTTATAATAGCATAGAATTTACTAAAGATTTATAATTCTTAATGTAAGTTTTTACGTGTTTGGTACAATGAAATCGGCAAGTGTTTTAAGCTTGGCGATTTTTTTAATTATTAGTAAATCTTTATTATCAAGTAACCACATAAGCATTTTCAGATTTAGCACCACTAGATGCATAATATAAGTCTTTAATTTCAACTGCTTCTTTCAATTCCCAATGAGTTAGTACTTCTTTTAATTTTTTATTTGTCATCATAATACATGTCTCCTGACTTAAATTGATTTTATAAGGTTTTGTCACCTTATATTTTTTATGAGATTTTTTATTTTTTGGTTAATAGGAGCAATAGTGGGGATTGTAACAACAATAATTAATTCTGAAATAAGGAGCGCACAATCAATATCTACAAATTTGTTATTTTATCAATTAGTTATAACAGTATCGTTAGCAGGTATTCAAGGCTTTTTAGGACATGTATTTAAATCAGATATGGTAGCAGGATATATAGGATGGGAAAAAGAAAGTCCATTTCAAAAAGAATTAGGATATGCTGAGTTAGGGTATGAAATTTTAGGAATATTGTGCATTTGGATGGGTAAAGATTTTTGGCTAGCAACAATAGTAGCATTTAGCACATTATTTATTGGGGCAACAATAGTGCATATAAAAGAACTGATAAAAAGTAAAAATTTTAAGCCTGGAAATTCTTTTATAATATTAACAGATTTAATTATACCACTATCGTTAATTGTATTATATTTCATATCAATATTATAGAAACTCTAGTAATAAAAAAGCATGTCATATCATAAGTAAATGAAATTTTAGTCTTAGGCATTTAAGTGATTTGTCTAAGGCTATTCTTATAGGCAATAATTGTATTATAAGGGATGGTTTGTATACAATATATGTTATAATAAAATTAGGGAAAAGTTTAAAAAATGGATACAATAGGTACTTTATGAAATGAATCACAAGTGGTGAGTTTATAAAAATGGAGGAGTTATTTTGAAAGTATTAATATATGGGGCTGGTGTCATTGGTAGTATTTTTGCAGGAAAACTTTCACTTGCAGGAAATGCTGTAACTGTCTTAGCACGTGGAAAAAGATTTGAGGAATTAAAGAATGAAGGGATTGTTCTTGTTAATCCTAAGACACAAAAAGTTGAGCAGGCAAATGTCAATGTTATTGATACACTGTCACCAAATGATCAATATTCATACATTATCGTTGTTATGCAAAGAGTACAAGTTGATAATATCCTTTTTGCTTTATCTCAAAATTGTTCAAAGAATATTGTGTTTGTTGTTAATACAGCAAGTGGCTATGAAAAATGGGTAACTGCTGTTGGCAAAGACCGACTTATGCTTGGTTTCCCATCTGCTGGAGGAGAACTTAAAGATGGAAAGGTGTATTATTTTACTGGAAAAGGTATTCAAAGGGCTTTTCAAACTACAACTTTTGGTGAATATAGTGGTGAAAAAACTAGACGTGTAGAGACCTTAATCAAGATTTTTAATCAATCAAAAATCCCATCTATATTCTGCAAAGATATTGATGCATAGCAAAAAACGAGATGATACTGTTGCAACAGGAGTTTGATGAATTAATTGTAAAGAGTGGAATTGATACACCAGCAATTGATAATTTAAGAAAGAACTTATACATTACAATATGAGTATATCCATTACCATAATAAATTTCAATTTTAAGTTTAGTATTATAAATAATAATATGAAAGAAGTGATATAATGCCTCAAATGAATAAAGGAGGAAAGTTCATATTCGGGAAATCTTTAGTGCGTGATGATTTAAGTGTTCATCTTCCCACACAAGCAATTTCAGAGTATGATATAACATCAGAAAAAAAGATATATTTGATTTCTGGAAGTAAAAAAACAGGCGGGTTTGTAGTAACTAGGAAAGGCCTTTTGTATCCTTCAAAAATAGGCAACATATTAAAAGATACTCCAGTATTATGTGAATATGAACTAAAGCAAGGACAATTTATTAAATATAAAGGAAGATTATATTGTTGGGTATATATACATGATAATGGAGTTATTCAATTAACAGATAATATGTTGGAAATTCTTGATATTTCAAAAGGAATGGAACTTTTATCAATTAGAAGTAGTGATATTGCATTCACTATGGGTGCTAAAGGACCACTATTGGAAAAAGCAGATAATTTTGATGGTGATTTAGAAGTATATTAACCAATGCTTATTATAATACCTGAAATTGAAATACAAATTCAAGTTTAGTGAGAAAAGATGGAAATACAGCATTGATTATGAAGATTGTTTTGAGAAATTAGAAAATAAGGAAATTGAAACAGAAATAGTTCAAGAAAATTTATTGATAAATTTTAGTGTTATAAATAGTAATTTGGAGGTTAATCATGAAAAAATGGTATGATGAAGAGTATAAATTTGAAATTGAGGTAATTGGGTTTCTTCACAGTGACCATACAGAACGGTATTGTCGAAACGGCGAGGAAGTGGGGGATAAATATACCTGTACCTATGGCTGTCCCATAAATTCGGATGGCCAGGGTATCTGTTCCAAGGTTATGATGATTATGTTCCCAATCATGGAGGCAGTCAGAAGTGGAGGCGATTTAGAGAACATTGGTGGCAATGATAAATATAGCAAGGATATTGTGTGCCCAGATGGCTGTGTAATGTTCAGGATGACAGCAAAAAAACTTGACAATGAGAATTTCTATAAGGGAAAGTTTTTTGATTACTTCTAATTTTTTAAAATCATGTGGAGTGTTTTTTATAACAACTATTAATGGGGAAGTTCCCTAATAACAAATAGGGGGAGAACTTATGTTTACTAAAAATGAGATGTTAAATATTGCAAAGAAACAGCTATCTTTAGATTTTAGCTGTGAGATTGAAGATTTAGAAAAAATTGAAAATACTGTGGTTGAAAAGCAACATAAAATAGGAAGAAGACTCTATGATAATGATGATTGTTCGCTTAAGATTCTTTGCTTTGGAAGAAGAGCTGTAGTTTCTACTACACCAGAAATTATGATTTGGTTTCAAGAAAAATTAAATAATTATGATGCTAACTGGTTATTTCTATTTCCTGTAATTAGGGATATAGACAAAATGCTTCAAGATTTTGGACATGAGGTAGCTGATATTCATCATTTTTATTTACCATTAGAAGCTTTAGAGGAGGTAGAGCCTATTACAGATATTAGATGGTATAAGCAGGATGATATTATCCAATTTAAAAATGATGATAGATTTGATGAAGCTTTTGCTTTTGATGATAATTATCCAGATGTTTTAGCTGTTGCTGCTTTAAATGGAGATGAGATTATTGGTATGGCAGGGGCAAGCTGTGATTGTGAAGATATGTGGCAGATTGGTATTAATGTTATGGAAGGATACCGTGGAAAAGGGATAGCCACAAATTTAGTTTCTTTATTAAAGAATGAAATTATGAAGAGAGGAAAAATTCCATTTTATAGTACTATTGAGTCTAATATATATTCTCAAGGTGTTGCTATTAAATCAGGATTTATACCAGTGTGGGCAGAATTATACTCTAGAGAAAAAACACTTTGATATCCATTTAAGGGTTGAGTAATATAAATAGTAACTTGAAAAGAAGGTTTCATGGTTAAAGGAGAATATAGAAATGAAAATTGAGACAAATGATTTAATTTTCTTATATCAATGCATTAGCAAAAGCAGGATTTGTAATTGAGGAAATGATTGAAGAATCTGACGATGATATTATTCAATTATATAAAGATAGGGATTTTGCTGAAAAAGCTAAAATGCTTCCTGTAACATTTGTAATCAAAGCAAGAAAATTATATGAATTAAAAAGTTATTTTCATATGGTAGATAAGTGTAATCTGAAATGTGACAGATTACAATTTGTATTTATATATGATTCTAGTGAAGAATGTAAGTACAAACGTTATTTTAAGTAAATTCAAGTAGCAATACTAATTATGTTACTTGAATTGGATAGGAGGATTTTTATATGGAAAATAGGCTTATATTGGTAGAAGGTATACCTAGCGCAGGTAAAACTACTACAGCAAGAAAAATAAAGGAAAAGTTAATGTCACAATGTAAAAATGTAATACTTTATGAAGAAGGAATGTCTCATCCAGCAGATATGGCATGGAATGCTTATCTAAATGAAGAAGAATACAATAACTTTCTATCAAAGTGTTTGGCAATGTGGGAAACTTCTCAAAAGACTATTAGCAGGGAGGAACTAAGTAATAGAATTGAAATTCAAGCTCGTAAGGAAGACAAGCATGTTATCTTAGCTTATACAAAAATAAACTTTCCAGAAGATTGTTATTGGAGTTTGATAGATGAAGTTGCATCAAAAGAAATATATGATGGTAGACGTAGCTTAAAGGAGTTTACAAAAATACACTTAAAGAGATGGGAGAGATTTGCTAAGAAAGCATTATTAGATGATGCTATTTATATTTTTGAATGTGCTTTCCTTCAAAATCACATATTTGAGTTATTAGGTATATATGAAAAAAGTGATGAAGAAATTTTGATATATCTTAATAATTTGTTGAATACAGTAAAGTGCCTAAATCCATGTCTTGTTTATATTGAGCCTGCTGATGTTGAAAAAACAGTAATGAAAGCAGCAGGAGAAAGAAAAGCATTACATAAATCAAGAAAGGATTGGATTGATGAAGTTGCTAATTGGGTTAGTAATATAAGTTATGGTAAAAGCCATGATTTAAAAGGGAAAGAAGGGGTATTTTCTTTTTATAAAGAAAGATTAAGAATAGACAAGCTTATGATTAGAAATTTAGATATTCCAGTAACTATAATCAATAGAAATTAGGTTTGGATAGATAAAATTTCAATTTCGTATGACAGGCTTTAATACAATTTATAGGAGGTAACATATGGTATTAGAAACTCAAAGATTAATTTTAAGAGAAATGACACAATCAGATTTCCCTTCTCTATGTAAAATTTTACAGGATGATGATGTAATGTATGCTTATGAGGGTGCATTTAGCATTGATGAAGTTCAAGTATGGCTTGACAGGCAACTTGAAAGGTATAAAGAATTTGGATTTGGTCTATGGGCAGTTATTTTGAAAGAAACAGGTAAAATGATAGGACAATGTGGATTAACAATGCAAGATTGTAATAACAATAAGTTAATGGAAGTTGGTTATCTTTTTCAAAAAGATTACTGGCATCACGGATATGCAAGTGAGGCTGCAATTGCCTGTAAGGAGTACGCCTTTGATAAACTAAATGCTAAGGAAGTATATTCTATTATTCGAGATACAAATATATCATCACAAAATGTAGCCATACGAAATGGAATGACTTGTATAGATAAGTTTGTTAAGCATTACAAGGAAATTGATATGCCTCATTTTCTATTCTCCGTTAAGAAGATAGTATGAGAAAAATATGGAGATGATTCTAATATGAAGATTATTGTGATAAATGGAACTGAAGTAAAAGGGTGTACCTATAATATTAAAGAAAATTTTTTAGATATTTTGCGTGATGGAAATAAAATAACAGAATTTTATTTACCAAAGGATTTGCCTCACTTTTGCTGTGGGTGTAAAAATTGTTTTTTGAAAGGTGATCAGTTTTGTCCTCATGCAAAGTATGTTATGCCTATCTGGAATTCTATTTTGGATTCTGATTTACTTGTATTTGCTTCTCCTGTTTATGCATTAAGAACTACTTCTCAGATGAAAGCTTTGCTTGATCATTTATGTGTACATTGGATGGTACATAGGCCAGATGAAAAAATGTTTAATAAAAGAGCTGTAATTTTGACAAATGCTGTGGGTATGTTTAATGGTGGAGCACAAAAAGATATTGCAACAAGTCTATCTTGGCTTGGAGTTTCTGATATTAAAAAATTGGGCATAGGATTGCTTGAGGGTGTTATTTGGAATGAACTATCTAATAAGCGTAAAAATATTATTATCAGAAAAACGAAAAATATTGCTAGAAAATATAAAAAAGTGCATATAGCACATAAGGGAATAAAGGTAAGGATTAAATTTGAAATTACTAAAATAATGCATCAGGTTGTTGCTAAAAAAGAAAAAACATTGTCAGTTGACAATCAGCATTGGGTGGATAAAGGGTGGATTAAGATAATTGAGAGAGGAGAATAGGATGGAAAATAGGATGGAAAATAAAATTGCAATTGTTACAGGAGCTAGTGGGGGTATAGGAAAAGAATTTACCAAACTATTGATTAAAGAGGAAGTAGATGAAGTATGGGTTATAGCTAGAAATCAAGAAAAGCTTATAGCTTTAAAGGATGAATTAGGCGATAAAATAATTACTATTTCAAAAGATTTATCCAAAACAGAAGAGTTGATTTCTATAGGTAAAATGTTAGAAGAACAAAAACCAGTTATAGCATTTTTAATTAATAATGCTGGGATTGCAAGAATGGGGAATTATGATGACTTTTCAGTAAAAGAGATTGAAGATACTATTAAAATAAATTGTAGTGCACTTACTATTCTATGTACATTGTGTATTCCATATATGAAAAGGGAAAGTAGAATACTTAACATATCTTCTGCCTCATCTTTTCAACCATTACCATATCTTAATTTATATGCAGCAACAAAGGTATTTGAAAAAACTTATTCTAGAGCGTTGAATGTAGAATTGAAAAAGAAAGGAATTTCAGTAACAGCAGTGTGTCCAAGTTGGGTTGATACAGATTTACTAACAAAAGAGATAAATGGGAAAAAGGTAAAATTCGATGGTATTGTATCAGCAGAAAAGGTTGCAATAAAGGCATTGAGAGATGCAAAGAAAGGAAAGGATATGTCAGTTTGTACATTGTATGTGAAGTACCTGCATATTCTAGTTAAAATACTCCCACAAAAATTAATTATGAATATGTGGGTTAAAAAAATTGAAAAATATATTTAGAAATAATGAAAATACAAAATGCTAAAATTTCATTAATGAACGTACAGAAGAGAGTTTTTATCACAGTTTTTGTGGGATTCCCTTAGCTCTTGCCAGTCTGCCAGTCACAGCTTTTTTGTTATTAGGCATTTATGGAAAAGTTATTTAGCTGATTGTGCCTGGTATCATAATTGGAATAGAACATATAGGTTTACATCTTTAGCACTTGAAGATAAAAAATAAGTATAATCAATTCTAATTTAAATATATGTATTAAAAAATGCGAGGAGGATGAGGGTGTGAAGAAAAAAGAATTACTAGAAAAAATAGCTCCATGTTCTTTAATGTGCCATACTTGTAGCGCTCATGAACATGGAGTGATTTCTGAAACAGCAAAACAATTATTAAAATATACAGAAGGTATGTGTGGTTTTTATGAAAAACATTCTCCAAATGAGCTTAAAGGATTTAAAGTCTTTCAATAAGAGTTGATAAAGTATAGTGAGGGGAAATGTTCAGGATGTCGCAACAGAGAACATCATAGATGTAGTATAGCGGGCTGCTTTATTCTTGATTGCACAAAAGAACATGAGATTGATTATTGTGGTGAATGTACTGAATTTCCTTGTGATAAAACACAGAAAATTTTTGAAGAAGAGGTATATTTGCAATGGTTGGAAGGTAATAAAGAAATTAAAAGTTTGGGAATAGAAGGTTTTTGGGAAAAAAATTGTGAAAGACCACATTATAAAATATATAAAGAATAATAGATAGTTTCGAATTAGAAATTTAGTATCATAAATAGTAATTTTTTTAGGAGGAAGTTATGTTTTTTAAAGAGGTAAAAGACTTATTAAATAAATTAAATAGTGAAAATATTAAAGAATTAAAACCAAGTTTAATAAGAAAAGTTAATGAACTCATTTTAAATTTAAATGATGATACTATATCTGATAGTGAATTAGAATCGCTATCTAACTTTTTGATAGCCAGAGAGGAGTTTAGAAAAGAAGCAAGGAAAGAAAATGCTTTACTTGAAGGATTACTCATAAAAAATTTTATTAAAGCATTTGATGAATTTATAAATGAGATTAATAACAAGGAGTATATTTCAGATGCTATTGAATTAACTAATACTTCTATAAGAAGTATAGGTGGGGTTGCAATCGGTTATAGATTAATGAAAAAATATGCTTCAGCTAAAGAAAATAATAGTGTTCAATATTTGATGGAGTTAAAAGATGAATTCTATAAGCAATTAAAGTCATATAGTAGTAAGGGGATTTATGAGGAACAATTTGTAATATGGGGTCTTATTAATGTTATAAAATTTGAATTAGAAGAAAAATCACAAGAGCATGGAAGGTATGTCATTTCTATGCTTACAGATTATAAAACGAAAAAAATGAAAAGTTTTGAGGAGTTTGAGAGCGAAACACACTTAAATGAATTGAAAGTTAAAATCAAAGGAGAGTATGGAATAGAACTTCAGAAAAGAGTGTATTTATGGGACACATTAACAAGAAAGTTACAAGATCATTACTATTTAGAAAATTTATATGAAGAAGAATCTAACAATTTAGAGAAGTTTCATAAAGAAAAGATTAAGTAGAAATGAAATTAGAAATTTTAAAATTTTGATACATATATCCTAAATTAATAAGTAAGATTACTTTAGTCTTTTCTTTTAATAGTGAGTTAACTAATGAAGAACTTAAATTATATTTAGAAGCATTTTCCTTGTGTTATATATGTTAAAGATAAATTCTAATTCTATATAAAAAAGAGCAAAAAAATCATAGTTTTTTTGCTCTTTTAAAGACTACTTTTTAAATGCAAGTTCATTGCTTGATGGAAGTCTTAATATAATTTTTTTATTTTTCTAATTGTTGCTTTAATGCTTTGGCTAATTGTGCAGGGCAGGAAGTATTTCTTGGTCCACATTTAATTCCCTCAAGTTTATCAATAACATCTTCTATTTTCATACCTTCAACTAATTTACTGATACCTTGAAGATTACCATTACATCCAGATGTAAATTCAACATCTTTTAATATTCCATCTTCAATTATAAATTCGATTTTTTTTGAACATACACCTTCAGTTTTATACTCAATCATAAACATCCTACTTTCTTTTATTGATTTTATTCTTATCTAATTTACATTATAATTGGAGGATATAATCGTATTTGCTAACAAACAGTATGTACACAAACTTTATATCTAACTATAATTACTCAATAATTAATTCTAGTTTGGTTAGTTTGATTTATAGCATCTAATGAAATATTATTCATTACAATCGCCTCCTAATTTCAATTTTTTGAATTGCTATATGAGGATTTTAACACCAGATGCTAAATAAAGATGTAAGGTACCTTACAATTAGTTTAATTTTTATAATTGAATCCATATAATATTTTCGATGCGCTTAATTACACCATCTTTTAAAAGTTTATTTATATTCATAGTAACAGTTTCACGACTTGACCCAATCATGCCAGCTATATCCTTATGGGTAAGTGAAACAGAAATTGGATACCATCCATTATTTTCTTCCTCAAAATTTATAAGTTTCTTAAATAAAAAAACAAGTCGGTTTTCAACAGTACCATAACTAATTTGCTCTAGAGTTTCAATCATATCATGATTTGTTTCAGAAAAATAATTTAATAAAGACATTGCAAGTAATGAATCTTGTTTCACAAGTGTTTTAAATTTTTCATCAGAAATAGAAATAACTTTGACATCTGTCAAAGCTCTTGAAAATATATTATTTTTCTTGTTTGAAAATACATTTGTAAGACCAAGAATGTCTCCACTTGATAATAAGCCTGTAATACATTCTTTGCCATCTATGTAAATATGAAAATTACATATATATCCTTCTTTTATAATGAAAAAACATTTATTTGATTTTTCAGCTGTACAAATAAGCTCTCCCTTTTTAAAAGTAAATTCCTTTTTATCTTTTATTAATGAGTTAAGATAATTTTCAGGAAATAAATTTATAGTATTCTTAAAAAAATTGCTATTAGTATTTAACATTTCTAAATATCCTTTCGATTTGAGTAGGGGTAATATATGTTAAATCCCCATCTATATAGTATAATAATAAAACTTAAGATGTATATAGTATATTACATTTTTAATGATAGGAGTAGATAAATAGTCTATTTAAGGAATTACTAAACTGAGAGGTCTTCTTATTATCATAAATAATTTTATAAAGTAAAACGGTGATTTTGCTTTTTACAAAACCACCGCTAAGTGAATATATTGTTATAAAATTATTATAGACTATAAATTCTTACATCAGGATCTATTGTCCATAAATCTTTTAGTCCAACAAACACATCGTTTTTAAATAAATCACTACTTAAATATGCTTGGGCATTTTCCATGCTGTCAAATCCATGAAGTACTTGAACATCTTCATCACGAATTAAAAGATCTTTAGTTAAAGCACCTTTAATTTCATTTAAAAAAGGTTCACGATAATCGTTATAAACCTTTGCAGCTGCAGAACGATTTTCTGAATTGATTTTCATTTGGAGCACCACTTGTAATTATTGTTTATTCAGATCATAGTCAATCATGGAAGAGATCTAATGATGGTAAGGATTCAGCGAAATTATAGGGAATTATACTTGATTTTAAGTTTAATTCTCTATTTTTTGTATTAGTCTTTTTTACATGTTTTAAAGCATTAGTTTCAAAGCAGATATATCAATTAGAAGAAAAAATCAATAATAGGTATAATAAGTGTAAGCTATATTACATCTTTTTTTTCTTTTAAATAGTAAAATATCCATATAGAAAATATTATAGAAATGAATATAAAGCATGGAAAATAAATAAGAAAAGCTAAAATTTGAATTTTAAGTAGTTTATATGGAGGAATGTATGAAGAAGATAAAAGTAATTGGTGTAGTTATTTTAATATTAGTAATATCAGTATTAATCTTTAGTTTATGGAGAGGATTTAATCATTCACCAGAAGAAAGTGCAAAAATATATTTAGATGTGATTTTTAAAGCAGATAAATCAAATATTAAAAAAATAGGAATTAATGAGGAGGATTATAATGTACTTAGAAAGAAGGAAGAAGATATATTGATGACACAGTTACAAAACTCTTCATTAGCCTGTGTTTTAAGTAATCCAGAAAAATATAAACATATTTTTTTAAACAATATTATGAATGGATTGTCTCAATTAAAATATGAAGTAAAATTAGTATCAACATCTAATGATACTGCAAAAATTACTATTAAAACTAATTATTTTGAATTGCGTGAAATAATTAAAGAAGGGCAAGAAAAAATGTCAGAGAAATCTAAAAATATGATTTCTATGACAAGTGATGAAATGATTAGTGAATCATATAAAATTGTTGAAGAAGAATTTAAAAAAGGTCCAAAGGAAGGAACTGATGCAACTGTTACAGTATGTATGGTTAAAAAAAATAATGTGTGGGTTCCAGATGAGAATTTTACAAGAGATGTATGTGAAATAATTTTGAAATAGTTTAAGTAAGTTTTGTTGTAATATAAGATTAGATAGTTACTTATCTATTAGAGACTATATTATAAATAATTAAAGAATATAGTAAGGAGTGTATGAATGGAATATCTATTATTATTTTTAGAAGGAATAATAACTTTTATATCACCGTGTATTTTACCTATGTTGCCAATTTATGTTTCGTATTTTGCAGGTGAAAATGTTGAAAGTAGTAAGAAAAAATATAATACAATAATAAATGCTTTAGGATTTGTATTAGGATTCACAATGATATTTACATTACTTGGAATATTAGCAGGAACCTTTGGAAGTTTAATAAAAGAGTATAATTATATAGTTAATATTATATGTGGGATAATAATTATTATATTTGGAGTTAATTATATTGGAGTATTTAAAATTCCATTTTTAGAAAGAAGCTTAAAAATAAATGCAAAAATAAAATCACTTGAATTTCTATCATCAATTATATTTGGAATGATTTTTGCAATAGGATGGACACCATGTGTTGGAACATTTTTAGGTACTGCTTTAATGATAGCGGTTAATTCAAAACAAGTTTTTAAAGGGGCTATAATGCTTTTAATATATAGCATTGGACTTGGAGTGCCTTTTGTAATATGTGCTATTTTTATAGATACTGTAAAGGGAACCTTTGATTTTATAAAAAGAAATTACAGGTTAATAAATATAATCTCGGGAATAATACTTGTTGTTACAGGTGTGGCAATGATGACAGGTTATTTAAATAAAATACTTTCAATTTTAACACTTTAGGAGGGCTTATGAAAAACAAAAAATTAATATTAACATTAATATGTTTTGGGGGAATTTTAGCTATTTCTTATTTGGCGTATAACAATTTAAATTCAAGATACAATGAAAGGAAAATAGAAAGTAAAATAGATAATTCACAAAATGAAAAGAAAATAGATAATTCACAAAGTGATAATAAGGTTAGTGATTTAACTAAAAAACAGAAAGAAAAAGATTTTACTGTATATGATGAGAACTCCAACAAAGTAAAATTATCTGATTATGTAGGAAAGCCAGTTGTAGTAAACTTTTGGGCAAGTTGGTGTCCACCATGCAAAAAGGAAATGCCTTACTTTAATGAAGTTATTAAGAAATATGACAAAGACAAAGTTACTTTTTTGATGATAAGTTTAACTGATGGGGAGAGAGAAACAGTAGACACAGCAAAAAAATTCATAAAAGATAATAATTTTAGTATGAATATTCTATTTGATAAAGATATTGATGCAGCAAATAAATATAATCTTTTATACATACCAAGAACTTTATTTATTGATAAAGATGGATATATAGTTGAAGATCATTCAGGAGAAATAACTAAAGAGGAATTAGATAGGCAAGTACAATCAATATTATAACTTTATACTTTCTTTATATAAAAAATTACAGGGATATATTTTAAATACCACTGTAATTTTTTTAGTTTTGTGCTTAATTTATAGATATTTATCTTTTACGAACTATTCTGGCTATTTTAAGGAAAAAATATTTATCTAATTTTTAATTTATGTCAGTATGTCATCATAAGTAGGTTCTTAGCATTGGGTATATATTGTGAAAAAATTAGAGAGGAGGGTATAATGAAAATCCAACAAAAAAAGAAGAATACTTTACTTGTACTGAATCTATTTTGAATTATATGAGGAGGTTATATTATGTTAAAAAAATTAATAAGTATCATAGCTTGTGCAGTTTTACTATCATCACCTTTGAGTACAGTAGTAGCAAATGCACAAACTACTCCAATTTTTCAAGGAGCAGAAGGTTGTGGCGCATTAGCAGGGACAAATATAAAAACAACTGTATATCATGTTAAAAATTTAAATGATTCTGGATCAGGTTCTTTTAGGGATGCAGTTAGTAAGCCAAATCGTACTGTGGTTTTTGATGTTTCTGGTACTATAAATCTTAAATCAGAACTTAGTTTTGCAAGTAATCTTATAATTAATGGACAAACAGCTCCAAATGAAGGAATTACAATTGCAGGCCAATCTTCTTCTTTTTCTAAAGCACAAAATGATGTTATAAGATATGTTCGTTTTCGTCAAGGATTAACTGGTGGCGCTAGAAAATGTTGTTTATATATAGATAATGCTAATAATATTATGGTAGATCATGTTTCTATAGAATCTGGAAGATGGGATAATCTACACATGGAAAATAGTAAAAACGTTACTATTCAATACTCAATTATTGCAGATGGGGTAGCACCACAATATTCTGGTGCTATATTGCAGCAGTGTGATAATTTATCTATTCATCATTGTTTATGGGCTGATAATAGAACTAGGAATCCAAAAGCAAAGTCAAATATTCAATTTGAAAATAATGTGATTTACAACTGGAATGTATGTGGCTTTGTAGGAGGTCATTCATCTGCAAATCACTACCAAGATTTGATAAATAATTATTTTATCTGTGGTCAAAAGTCAAGTGGTAATTTTATAGGGGAATGCACTAGTACAGATCATATATATAATTCTAATAACTATTTCGATGGAAATAAAGATGGAGTATTAAATGGAAGATTGATAACGAATAATGACATTTCAAAGGCACATGCTACAGTTCAAAATGCTCCTTATGTTAAATCTGTTGTTCCAATCACTTTACAAAGTGCAGCTGATGCATATAAGACAGTTATAGCTAGTGCAGGTAATTCATTACATCGTGATAGTTTAGATACCAAAATTATTAATAAAGTAAAATCCTTAGGAAAGTAATATAAAATTTATATGTTAGGGGAGAGCAATTTGAAAAGAAATAATAAACTAATTAAAAAAGTATTATCCATTGGGATAACAATGTTTTTGTTTATGTCTATATTTTATTTTAAAGATGTAAATGTAACTGCTGCAACAAGTAAAACTATCGTAGTAGCAAAGGATGGAAGTGGTAATTTTAAAACAGTGCAAGCTGCGGTTAATTCTATTCCAAAAAATAACAAACAAAGAGTAACCATATATATTAAAAATGGTACTTATAAAGAAAAGGTTAGAATAAGTCAAAATTTAGTATCTTTTAAAGGACAAAGTGAAAAAGGAGTTGTTATTACTTATAATGATCATGTAGATGTTAAGAAAAGTAGTCAATACAATGCAGAAACACCTACAGTAATAGTTTCTGGAAGTAATTTTTGTTCAGAAAACGTTACCTTTGAAAATACTGCAGGCCAAATAGAGAGAGCAAATGCTATAGAAATTACTTCAGATAGAAATGCATTTTTAAATTGTAGAATAATTGGTGGACAAGATACTTTATATTTGAGAGCAAAAGCATATAGAGCTTATTTTGAAAACTGTTATATTGAAGGTGATGTAGATTTCATTTATGGTGCAATGACAGCTGTGTTTGAGAAATGTGAAATAAATTCTAATCATGGAGGATATGTTACAGCACCATCAACAGAACAAACTCAAAAATATGGATTTATGTTTAACGAATGTAAATTTACAGGTGCAGCTCCAAAAGGGTCTGTGTATTTAGGAAGACCATGGAGACCTTATGGAAGTACTGTATTAAAAAATTGTCAGCTAGGAGCTCATATTTCTTCACTTGGATGGAATAACTGGGGAAATGCAGCTAATGAAAAAACTGCAAGATTTATGGAATACAATAGTCAGGGAGCAGGGTGGAATAGATCTAAAAGAGTAAAATGGGGTAAAATATTAGACAATAACACTGTAAAAACACACACAACTGATAATTACTTAAAAGGGTCAGATAATTGGAATTACAAGCAAAGATTATAAAATTTAAAAGGATTAATTTATGATTAAATCAAAATAAAGAAATGGGGTAGCATAAATACTACCTCATTTTTTTGTTAGTGTGCGAGTAATAATTTATTATTACACAGTTATAATAATTAACCAATAACACATTAATTATTCAAAAATCTAATATATTGTTTTTATCCTCTTGAAGCATACATAATGATAATAACTCAAACTAATGCAATAGCTGCCCCAATTAAATCAAATTTATCTGGAAGTACATTATCAACGTTATTTGTAGAATATTAAAATTAGTTTTTAAATTTAGTATTTATAGATTAAAAGAAAATCACAATATAAATTTGTGATTCATATGTTAAATTGTAAATGATTGAGAAGGGAAATATATATGACATTACTTTTATCTGCACTATTATTTAGTTTATCCTCTAATTTAGATAATGTAGTTATTGGAATTGCATATGGAATAAAAAAAATAAGAATACCGATAATTGCAAATCTTGTAATAGCATTTATAACATCTACAGGTACGTTTTTAGCTATGTATCTTGGATTATATATATCGAAATTTTTACCAAACTATATATCAAATATTTTCGGCGCTGGAGCTATTATTATATTGGGGGGATATTTTACAATTCAAAGTATAATAAAAATTATATATACTAAGAAGTCAAAAGATGTTGCATTAAAAGACATTACTGACATGATTGAATATGCTGAAAAATCAGATTTAAATAATTCTGGTGATATAAGCATAAAGGAAGCTATTTTTGTGGCAATTTCACTTACATTTAACAACTTAGGTACTGGAGTAGCTGCAAGTATAACAGGAGTTAGTATTCAGTTTACTGTTATAACCACATTTATTATAAGTATTCTTACAATTATGTTTGGTGAGACTATAGGAAATCATATATTAGGAAATTTTTTAGGTAAATATGCCCCATTAATTTCAGGGATATTGTTAATAACTCTTGGTATTATTGAGCTTATTAATTAAGTATATCTAAAACACATGAACAATATCTAATTAACTATAATAGTGCATTTTAACTTGAATAATTTTACAGTTGAATAGAAAAACAGATTCTTAGGCTATCTTTAATAACTC